>JBIIZP010000043.1:0-7433 GCA_044346215.1 Candidatus Planktophila sp. | reverse complement strand
CTGCGACGGATTCCAAGAGGTAGCCTTCGGAAGAGCGACTAAAACCGTGCTTGCTGCACCCTTATAGAGAGAACCCGGGTATAAACGTGTCAAACGTAACTGACGCGATTCAGGGAGTAGTAACGGTGCAAGACGAAGGAACTTTCCTTGAACTACAACTTCAGTTAACTTCGCAGTCTTTGCTTGTGCTCGTAGCGCCGCAACGCCTAACAAAGCTTTAGCTTCTTCGGGTAAATCACCAAATCGATCAATTAATTCCGCTTCGATTGAGGCAACATCACTTGGTGCCTTTACATCAGCTAGACGCCTATAAAGATCAAGTCGTAAACGCTCACCAGGAACAAATTCAGATGACAAATGCGCATTAATTGGCAATTCAACTTTGCATTCAGAAACTTTTTCTTCTGTTTCAATGATTCCAGACTTGTACTCCTGAACCGCTTCACCAACCATTCGCATATACAAATCAAATCCAACATCTGCAATGTGTCCCGATTGTTCTCCGCCCAAGAGATTGCCGGCACCACGAATTTCAAGATCCTTCAACGCAACCCGCATACCTGAACCTAAATCGGTATTGGTTGCAATTGTTTTAAGGCGTTCATGAGCAAGTTCAGACAAAGGTTCATCACTTGAATACAAGAAATATGCATAAGCTCGTTCACGTCCACGGCCTACTCGGCCACGTAACTGATGTAGCTGTGACAAACCAAAACGATCAGCTCGTTCGACAATCAGTGTGTTTGCATTTTGAATATCTAAACCGCTTTCAACAATTGTTGTGCAAACCAAAACATCAAAGTCACGGTTCCAGAAAGCAAGAATTACATCCTCTAATTCACCTTCTGACATTTGCCCGTGCGCAATTCGAATTCTGGCTTCGGGTACTAGCTCCTGAAGCCGAATAGCGGTCTTATCGATTGTGTCCACTCGGTTGTGCAAATAAAAGATCTGCCCATCACGCAATAGTTCACGATGAATTGCAGCTGTAATTTGTGCCTCTTCAGCTGGGCCTACATAGGTAAGAATTGGGTGACGCTCTTCTGGTGGGGTTGTAATGGTGGACATTTCGCGGATTCCGGTAACTGCCATTTCAAGCGTGCGCGGAATAGGGGTTGCAGACATCGCAAGCACATCAACTGTTGTGCGTAATTTCTTGAGCGATTCTTTCTGCTCTACGCCAAAACGCTGTTCTTCATCAACAATTACTAGACCAAGATCCTTGAATTGAACATCTGTCGACAAGATTCTGTGAGTTCCTATGACAACGTCAACAGTTCCTAAAGCTAATTGCTCAAGGATTTCCTTGCTTTCTTTGGCTGAATTAAACCTGGACAGACCAGCTACCTTTAAGGGAAATCCTGCATAACGCTCTGCAAAAGTCTTTGAGTGCTGTTGAACCAATAACGTTGTTGGTACTAAAACAGCCACTTGCTTTCCATCTTGAACAGCCTTAAATGCAGCACGGATGGCTATCTCAGTTTTCCCGTACCCCACATCACCGCAGATGATTCGATCCATCGGGTAAGGGCGTTCCATGTCTTGTTTAACATCATTGATTGTCGAAAGCTGATCAGGGGTTTCGATATAGGAGAAAGAATCCTCTAGTTCGCGTTGCCACGGTGTATCGGCAGAGAAAGCAAAACCAGGTGAGCTTGTTCGAGCCGCATATAAACGAATCAGTTCTCCGGCTATTTGGCGAACAGCTTTACGCGCCCGACCCTTTGCTTTCTGCCATTCGCCACTGCCGATTCGATGCACAGTGGGAGTTTCTCCGCCAACATATTTAGATACTTGTTCAAGCACATCGGTTGGAACAAAGATTCTGTCGCCGGGTTGGCCACGTTTTGCTGGCGCATATTCAATGATTAGGTATTCGCGCGTTACACCGGCAACTGTGCGTTGTAACAACTCTACATATCGACCAATTCCGTGCTGCTCATGAACAACATAATCTCCTGCAGAAAGCTCTAACGGATCAATTGCTTGCTTACGCTTTGACGGTAAACGTTCACCATCTTTCACGCTTCCTTTACTGCCAGTTAAATCTCGCTCAGTCATGAAGAAGATTTGATCGGGCGCACTTTCAAACCCATGGGCAATAACCGATGTAGTTAAGTGAATACTTCCCTTTGTGGGGGCAGCTGTTAGTTTTTCTGCGATGTGAACTGGTAAATCAGCCCCGCGCAGAATTCCTGCATACCGTCCCAACATTCCATGCCCGTGTGTTGCAAAGACAACGGTGCGTTGTTCTTGAAGTGCTTGTCGCAAGGTATCAATTGCACGTTCCACATCACCACGCATGGGATCAATTGCGGCAAATTCTAAAAATGTTGTCTCGGGATCCAAATCTGTTCCAAATGGGCTGAGTTCTTTGGCGCTCATGCCAGCCTTGTTTATTTCTTCAAAAAGTTCTTCCCAGTCCATATATGTGCCTGCGCCGTCATGAAGGGGAGCAGAACCGCCTAACGCGGCATTAGACCAAGAGGCATTAAGAAACTCTTCGTTTGTTGCCAGTAAGTCTGCCGCTCGAGATTTAATGCGTTGCTCATCAATAAATATAATTTCTGTGTTTGCCGGCATTCGGGTTAGCAGACTTTCAGTCTCATCGATTAATAATGGAATCAGCGACTCCATACCTTCAAAACTCATTCCTTCAGCGATCTTGCTCAACATTTCTGCGGCGGCTGGATATTCATCAGCAATATCAAGTGCACGATGTTTTGTTTCATTGGAAAGCAAAAGTTCGCGGCATGGATAGATTTGCACACTGCCAACAACTGGTTGAAAAGTTCGTTGATCTGAAACTTCGAAGTAACTGAGATCTTCAATTTCATCGTCAAAGAAATCAATACGAATCGGATGATGGCTAAGTGGTAAAAACAAATCAACAATTCCGCCGCGAACCGCGAATTCACCACGGCGCTCTACTAAGTCAGTTCTTGAATATGCCAATGAAGAAAGATGTCGCACTAGTTCATCTAGTGATTGTTCTTTGCCGATTTCCAATTGAAGAAGCGGCGACTTTCCGAGCTGACTAATGATTCGGTGAATAGCGCCACGAACAGGTGTCACCACGATTGGATTAATGGCCTGAACATTCTTAAGCGCGTACAGAGTTTGAATTCTTCGAGCAACGGTGTCGCTTCTTGGACTTAAACGTTCGTGGGGCAAAGTTTCCCAAGCCGGAAATTCAAGAACATTGTCATAGAGCTCTCTTAATTCATTCACCAGATCTTCTGAGCTACGACTAGAACTTGTGACAACTAACAAAGGGTGATTCTCTGCTTTGGCCGCCAAAAGAAAGGGGTAGAGCGATTGGGGTGCCACGATATGAGATGCATCGGAATTAAGTGGCAAGGCTGGAATTAACCCGCGCATAATTACTCTCCAATGCAGTTAGGCCCCAACTCCAAAGGAGGGGGGCTGAATGCGCTCACTCTAATTTACTTTTGATACGAGGCGTTACCTGAGAGGATTGCCCAATGAGCCAGAGCCCGATCGCTGCAGATGATGCAGAGCTTCGTAGCGATGTGCGTCGTCTTGGTGATCTTTTGGGGCAGACCCTGGTCCGTCAAGAAGGTCCAGAACTTTTAGCTCTTGTAGAGCAGGTTCGCAAGGCGGTCCGTGAAGGAAGCGGCGAAGAAATTCTTGGGCAGCTATCGATTGAAGATTCAGTTCAACTTGTTCGTGCATTTAGTACATATTTCCACTTAGCAAATGTGGCGGAGCAGGTACACCGTGCACGAGTACTAGCAGAGGCAAGAACAACAGGTGGCTCTTGGCTAGCTCGCGCAGTAGATCGAATCGAAGCGGCGCTAAAAGCACAAACTCCTGGACATGAATTAACCACAGAAGAAATCATCGAATGGGTCAGCGCGATGTCGGTTCGCCCAGTTTTTACTGCGCACCCAACAGAGGCTGCACGACGTTCGGTATTGAACAAGCTAGGAAGTATTGCAGAATTATTAGATGACCCAAGAAATCCTTCACAGCAAGATCGTTTGGCAGAGACAATTGATTTATTGTGGCAAACAGATGAACTTCGTTTAGGACGACCTGAACCTTTGGATGAAGCCCTTAACGCTTTGTATTACCTGGATGATCTATTCACGCAAACGGTCCCGGAAGTTCTCAACGACTTTGCAAAGGAAATGAAGCGCATTGATGTTGAGGTGCCAATCACTGCTCGTCCGCTCTCTTTTGGTAATTGGATCGGTGGAGATCGAGATGGAAATCCAAACATCACGGCGCAGGTAACAACTGATGCCATGGTGTTACAGGTAGGACATGCAATTCGTGTGACTATCGCGGCAATGAATGATTTGCGCCAGATGCTTTCAGTTTCAACAAAGATTGTTGGGGCAACACCTGAACTAACTGCATCTGTCGAAAAGGATCTGGCTAACATCCCTGAATTTGAACCACGCTTCTTGCGACTTAACACTGAAGAGCCATATCGCCTAAAGGCAACTGCAATCGTGCATCGTTTGGCAGCTACGCGTGATCGCCATGCAAAGGGTGGTGCACATGTACCCAATCGCGATTATGCAAACACGGCAGAGCTTTTAGCTGACTTAGTTTTGATGCGGAATTCATTGTTGGCTCACCGCGGTGAATTGATTGCTACAGGCTTACTTGAGCGCACTATCCGCACCGTTGCAGCCTTTGGTATTAACCACGCAACCATGGATGTTCGTGAGCATTCAGATGCTCACCATCATGTTTTGAATCAGATCATTGGTGTTGATGGGTATCTAGCAAAATCACATGATGAAAAGTTTGAACTGCTTACAAAAGCACTTGCTGATACAACGATTTATGACACATCGAAGTTGGATGCCTTAGGCAAAAAGACACTAGATACTTTTATTGCAATTAATGATCTAGTGGATCGATTTGGACCAGAAGCTATTGAAACCTATATCGTTTCAATGACTAAGGGCGCAGATGATCTTGTTGCAGCAGTGGTTATTGCCCAGCATGCCGGCCTTGTCTCACTGAAAGAAAAGAAGGCAGTAATCGGATTTGCGCCACTACTTGAAACAGTTGCAGAACTACGCGCTGCAGGTGAAATTCTTGAAAAGCTTTTGAGTAATCCTGCCTACCGCGCAGTGGTTTCTTTGCGTGGCGATCTGCAAGAGGTAATGCTTGGATATTCAGATTCGAACAAGGATGCAGGCATTGCAACGAGTCAGTGGGAAATCCACCGTGCTCAGCGTTCATTGCGAGATGTTGCGATGAAGCATGGCGTCAAACTTTGTTTATTCCATGGTCGCGGTGGTTCTGTGGGTCGCGGTGGCGGACCAACATATGAAGCGTTGATCGCATTGCCATGGGGCTCAGTTGATGGACAAATCAAAATGACTGAACAAGGTGAAGTAATTAGTGATAAGTACGCACTTGCATCCCTTGCTCGCGAAAATGTTGAGTTGACACTTGCCGCATCTCTTGAAGCAACAGTTCTCAATCGTGGACCACGACAGAGCAAAGAAGAACTAGGTGCATGGGGCGAATGCATGCAGTTAGTAAGTGATGCTTCCTTTAAACAATACCGATCACTCATTGATCAACCAGATTTGCCGGCTTACTTCTATGCATCTACTCCAGTTGAACAGCTGGGAGATATGTTCTTGGGCTCACGTCCATCACGTCGCCCAGATGCTGCAGGTGGTCTTGATTCATTACGTGCGATTCCTTGGGTATTTGGCTGGACACAGTCACGACAAATTGTTCCTGGTTGGTTTGGGGTTGGCTCTGGATTAAAGGCTGCACGCGAGGCTGGGCATTCAGCACTCCTTCAACACATGCTCAAAGAGTGGCACTTCTTCACAACCTTTATTAGCAATGTTGAAATGACTTTGGCAAAAACTGATTTAGCTCTTGCTAAGCGTTATGTAGAGGCGTTGGTACCAGCAGAACTTCATCATTTCTTAGATGAGATTCAGGAAGAGTTTGACCTAACGGTTTCTGAAATTCTTGCCCTGACTAAGAAGACAAGTTTGTTGGGTGATCAAGAGATTTTGGCGCGTACCTTGCAAGTACGTGACGCCTACCTTTCACCGATTCACTTGCTGCAAGTAAATTTGCTCAAGCGCGTGCGTGATGCTGGCGATTCTGCCGATCCAATCTTGCGCCGCGCTTTGTTGCTCACCATTAATGGTGTTGCTGCAGGACTTCGCAATACTGGCTGATTCTAGATTTCCTTTTTTTGTTGTTTCAAGTTGTTTAACTGTTAAAAGTAGACTGCGTAGTTTCTAAACCTTTTGTAATCAAAGATTCGACAACATCTGCGCCACGATCAATAAACTCAGCTAAATCCTTTTGCTCAACCTTTGAAAAGGCTTTTAATACAAAATCTGCAGGATCTTGCTGACCCATAGGACGACCAATACCCAAGCGGACGCGGAAATAATCTGGGCCATCAAATGATGAGGTCATTGATTTCAAACCATTATGACCGTTGTCGCCACCTGCAAACTTCGTACGAATTGCTGCAAATGGAATATCTAGTTCATCATGCAAAGCAATAATGTTTGTTGGCTCTATTGAATAAAAATTAGCTAACGCCTTAACTGGCCCACCAGTTTCGTTCATGTAGCTCTTTGATTTTGCAAGAATTACAGAATGTGTTCCTGCCTCTAATTTATAGGCGGCAATTTCATTTCGTGACTTGTGTGAAGAAAATTTCAATGAATGGCGACGAGCCAGTTCATCAATCACCATCTGGCCGATGTTATGACGTGTGGCAGCGTATTGATCTCCTGGATTACCCAGTCCCACTACCAACCACGTCATAACAACAAAGCCTAGGGGTTAAGCGTCCTTCTTCTCTGCATCTGCTGCAGGAGCTGCTGCATCTGAGGCTGCTGGTGCTGCTGTTTCTTCTGCTGTTGCAGTCGACTTCTCTGACAAGTGAACAACGATCATCTTTGGATCTGATTCGAGTTCCACACCTGCTGGAAGGACAACATCTGCTGCGTACTTTGAAGAACCTGAAGCAAGACCTTGAATATCTACTTCTAGGAAGTTTGGAATTGTTGAAGCGTCAACGCGTACTTCGATGGAGTTGTTTACATGTTCAAGAATTCCATCACGATCATGCTCACCAACTGTATGAACAGGAACTGAAACAACAACTTTCTCGCCGCGACGAACCAAAACTAGGTCAACGTGCTCAAGGATCTGCTTAAGGAAATCGCGAACGATTACTTTTGGAAGAGTTAGCTCATTCTTGCCATCAATAGTGATGTCCAAAAGAACGTTTGACTGCTTAAGAGCAACGCCAAGTTCCTTTGCAGGAAGAGTGATGTGTAGAGGCTTTTCTCCGTGACCATAGATAACTGCAGGAACTAAACCATCGCGACGTGCACGACGTGATGCGCCCTTACCAAATTCAGTACGAGTGGTTCCGACGATCTTTACTTCTGCCA
>JBIIZP010000042.1:0-7480 GCA_044346215.1 Candidatus Planktophila sp. | reverse complement strand
TTGATCAGGGTGCGAAGATCTTTCTGAGGAAGATCGATCTTAGAAATAATTGGATTAATGACATATTCGATTATTTCTGGTGTCAACTTCTTTACAACATCTACATCCTCTGAATGCTGACTTGAAATAACAACAGTGTTGAGCGCAATCGCTCGATCACCTTCGTACTCGATAGTTACTTGGGTTTTTCCATCTGGGCGAAGGTATGCAAGTTCACCAGATTTGCGAACCTTAGTTAGTTGCGCAGCTAAAGCGTGTGCCAACCAAATAGGAAGCGGCATCAATTCCTTAGTGTCATCACAAGCGTAACCAAACATTAAACCTTGATCGCCTGCGCCTTGTAAATCTAATGGATCGACCGCAGAAGTTACGCGGTGCTCATAAGCATCATCCACGCCCTGGGCAATATCTTGTGACTGTTGACCAATAGAAATTGATACGCCACAACTATTTCCATCGAAACCTTTATCGGATGAGTCGTACCCAATGTTAAGAACTGTATCTCGAACAATACCCATAACATCTGCATAACCGTTAGTTGTTACTTCACCGGCAACGTGCACCTGGCCTGTAGTAATAAGTGTTTCCACTGCCACGCGGCTTTTGGTATCTTGAGATAGCAAAGAATCCAGAACCGCATCGGAAATCGCATCTGCGATCTTGTCTGGGTGGCCTTCGGTAACTGATTCTGAAGTAAAGAGACGCTTTGACATAGTTTTAACCTAACTGCCGGATGGCAAGATCAAGAAGTACATTACTGAGAGCGTCTTTGGAGACTTCCTTGATCGCTATATCCGCATCATTGCGTAAGAGAATGGTACCCATAGTTGTGTCCTGGCCAAAGATTGCCCCGCCCGAAACATCATTTACATAAATCACATCAAGGCCTTTGCTCTCTAACTTTCTGCGAGCCTCTTGCAGATGTTCCTTGGTTTCAGCGGCAAAGCCAAGCAAAATTCGATCACCCTTGTTCGGGGAAAGCTCTGCAAGTAGGTCTGGATTCTGTTGTAGCTCGATGCTTTCAAGTGAAGATTTCTTTATCTTCTGATCTGACACCTGTAATGGACGGGCATCTGCAACCGCTGCACTCATTACAAGGATGTTGCATGATGGAAAGTTAGTTCGTATTGCGCTCTGCATTTCAAGTGTTGTTTCCACTTTAATAACATCCATGCCAGTAAGACCAGACACATCACAATTGGCAGCGATAAGTTGAACCTGCGCTCCGCGATTCTTGGCCGCATTTGCCACTGCTATTCCTTGTTTACCCGAGGATCGATTGCCTATGAAGCGGACAGGATCGATAGCTTCTCTGGTTCCTCCAGCTGTAACTAAAACTTTTAAACCCTTAAGGTCCTGAACCTGCCCAGTTACTTCATCAAAGCGGGAAATGATTGCCGCGGTTTCAGGAAATCTTCCGGGACCAACATCCATGCCAGTCAGCCTTCCAACTTCAGGGTCCATCACAATGAAGCCACGCTGCTTGAGTGTGTTCACATTTGCAACGGTTGCAGGATCCAGCCACATTGAAGGATGCATTGCAGGCACAATCATTTTTGGAACATCAGAGGCTAAAACCAAATTAGTAAGCAGGTCATCGGCCCTACCCATTGCCAATCGAGCGATTAAATCCGCCGTCGCTGGCGCAATCAAAAAGAAATCAGCTCTTTCTGCTAATGCAATGTGTGGAACTGTGTGAACACTCTCCCACACTTGGGTATTTACTGGACGAGAAGAAAGTGCTTCCCATGTTGCAGCACCAACGAAGTTCAGAGATGCTGGGGTTGGAACAACAGTGATTACATAACCGCGGTCTTGTAAACGACGTAAAAGTTCACAGGATTTGTAGGCGGCAATTCCACCACCAACTCCGAGAATAACCTCGCGGCCTTGGAGTTTCATAAAAAACTACGCTGTTGGCTCGAGGTTTTCGATCGTTAGAAGACCTTCGTTGATTTCGCGAAGAGCGATTGAAAGCGGCTTCTCATGAACATGTGTTTCTACAAGTGGACCGACGTACTCAAGAAGTCCCTCACCAAGCTGTGAGTAGTAAGCATTGATCTGACGAGCGCGCTTAGCTGCGTACAAAACTAGGCTGTACTTTGAGCCGCTCTTGTCTAGAAGTTCATCAATAGGTGGATTTGTAATGCCATCCATGGTTATCCCCGCTTCTGTGATCAAACTTGTGTTGTATTGCTCTTAATTCTGGGCTAACTCTATCAGTTTTTGGACAACGCTCTCGACCTGGTCATTTACCAGCACAACATCGAAAAATGCCGCTGCTGCGAGCTCTTCTTGGGCCAGTTCCAACCTTTCGGCCCTTCTCTGCTCTCCATCGGTACCTCGCCCCTCAAGACGCGAAACCAGTTCTTCCCATGTAGGGGGTTCGAGGAAAACCAAGACAGATTGTGGCAAATGCGCTTTCACTTGTTTCGCACCAGCAATTTCAATTTCGAGAAGAACATTCTTGCCCTGACGCAAAGCATCCTCTACCTGTTGTTGTGGCGTTCCGTAGCGATTACCTGCAAACCCGGCCCACTCTAGAAACTGATCATCTGAAATCATTTGCGAGAAAACATCATTACTCACAAAGTAATAGTCTCGACCTTCAATCTCATTAACGCGCGGGGCTCGAGTAGTGAAACTCACGCTTACCCAAAAATCACCAGCCTCACGAAGTTTCTTGGCGACGGTGCTCTTGCCTACTCCGCCAGGCCCAGACAAAACCAATAATCTACCCGGCTTTACCGCTGCATCTGTTTTGACGAACTCATTACGAAGTTCTTTGAGTTGGTGACGTCCAAGCCCTTGAATCCTGCGGGTAGGTGAAATATTCAACCGCTCCATTAAGGAGATCACGCGGATCTTTCCGACTCCAGCTAAAGATTCAAGCAGTTCCTTAACCCGCATCTTTCCTATAGCTTCCTCAGTTAATGCTAAAGAAAGAACATCATCAATACTTAATTCACCATTCTTAATTTGATTTTTTACTTCAGCACGCCTTTTTCTGGAAGCAGAGGCTCTAGCTAAAGCTGCTACCCGTTGTTCTGCTGTTAATTGTGGAGGCGTGCCCATGGGATAAATCTAGTGGAGATTAAATTAATCGTGAGCCAATTTCCTGTGCGCGCTCCTTCATTGCTGAAGCACCCTGTGCCCAACTCTGTGTAATAGGACGGCCGATTACGACCAAATTCGCGCCGGCGGAGATTGCATCCTCTGGAGTCATGGTTCTTTGCTGATCATCACTTCCCACCATGTCCAGTGGGCGAACACCTGGCGTGATGATGATCGGCTGTGCTCCGATCGTCGAACGAATCGCAGAAATTTCCAAAGGCGAACAAACAATCGCTTTAGCACCACCATTGACTGCGACCTTAGCTAAAGCCACTGCCGCATCAAGTGCTGCAAACTTGAATCCAACCTCAGCCACATCTGCCTCAGATAGAGAGGTCAGAATAGTTACACCCGTGATGTTGGTATGTGGCATTGCATTGACTGCGGCCTTAACCATTGACCTGCCACCTGATGCATGAACTGTGAGGAACTTTGGAGCAAGGTGCGCCACCGCTTTCGCAGCACCGCTGACGGTGTGAGGAATGTCGTGCAGTTTTAAATCCAGAAATATGTCGGAATCAGTTTCGTCCTGCACTGCTTTTACCCCGTCTGAACCAAAGGTGAGAAAAAATTCAAGGCCTAATTTGAAAACGCTGACATGCTCTTGAGTAGCTTTGACCCAGGCTATAGCCGTGATTAATTCAGGTGTATCTACAGCCAACACAATAGGAGCCTTATTCATTTACTCTCCCTCTGTTGGACGATGCGCAAACCCAACAGCTTGTTTCAATGAAGTAAAACCTCTATCCAATAACAGCTGCTTTAGTTGAGTTTGAATCGACATAATTGCGGTTGGATTTCCAAAACTAGCTGTACCGATCGATACTCCACTTGCGCCTGCAAGAATCATTTCAAGCGCATCTCTGCCCGACGCGATTCCGCCCATTCCAAGAATTGGCGTGTTAGGCAAAGCTGCATGTACTTGATACACCGCACGAACGGCAATCGGGCGAATAGCAGGACCGGACAAACCGCCTGTTTTTCCACCCAGATGTGGTCGCATCGTGTCCAAATTAATAACCATTCCCAGAACCGTGTTGATTAAAGCGAGGCCATCGGCGCCAGCGTCCACAACGCCTTTTGCAATTGATACTAAATCAGTTACATCTGGAGATAACTTGGCGATGATCGGAAGCTCTCCACCGATCGTTCTACGAACTCCGTCGATAACTCTTCGTGAAGCTTCCGGATCGCAGGCAAAAACAAGGCCTCGATTTTCAACATTTGGACAGGATATGTTTACTTCAATTGCACTGATTCCAGATACGGAACGAAGTTTTCGCGCCAAAGTTGAATACTCTTCAACTGTTTCTCCAGCGATTGAAACAATTACTCGAGCCTTTTGTTCTACTAAATATGGAACATCTTTGCTTAAGAACGCATCTATACCTGGGCCTTGCAGGCCAATCGAATTAAGCATTCCGCTCGGAGTCTCAGCCATTCGAGGTGTTGGACGACCCGGGCGAGGCTTAGACATCACGGATTTAGTAACGACTCCCCCCATCTCTTTCAATGGGAAAAATTGAGCAAGCTCACGTCCCGAACTAGCACAACCGCTAGCTGTAAATGTAGGTGCCGGGAACCAGGCGTTACCAATTGTCGTTGAGAAATCTAAGGTACTCATAGTTGAGTACCCACTTGCCGCCATTGAACTTTAGAACCATCCATTACTGGTCCATCG
Organism: Candidatus Planktophila sp.; assembly: GCA_044346215.1. Taxonomy (GTDB): domain Bacteria; phylum Actinomycetota; class Actinomycetes; order Nanopelagicales; family Nanopelagicaceae; genus Planktophila. The sequence goes on along the minus strand of JBIIZP010000042.1, from coordinate 2,685 downwards.
ATGCAAGAGCGAAGCATTGAAACCGATCCATCATCATTTGCAACTGGCAGAACACACGTCATGCAGATACCAATTCCACACGCCATCGCCTCTTCAACTGCGCATTGATGAACGACATCAAGTTCGTTGGTGATCTTCGTAATCGCTGCAAGCATCGGCATTGGTCCACAAGAATAAATAACTCCGACGTTGAGATCCTTGATGATTTCGGCGATCGGATCTGTTACTCGACCTGCCGTACCCATTGAGCCATCTTCGGTGTAGATTCGCATCGAATTAACCGAACGCTTGCCTTCCATCGGGGCATAAATCTTTGAACCCGTACTAGCACCCAGAATCATGTCGACTCTGCAGCCACGAGAATTGAGAATCTCTGCCAAACCAAACAATGGTGCAGATCCATAACCGCCGCCAACCAAAAGCACCGATACAGGTTCAGTTGGAATACCAAAAGCAGTTCCAAGAGGTGCAACTAAATCTAAGACATCGCCTTCAGTTTGCCCGCATAACCATTTACTTCCTTGCCCATGCGGTGCAACTATTAACTCCATCGTTCCACCAACGGTTGAACTTGTTGAAACGCGAGAAATTGCAAAGGCGCGCCGAAGAACCATTCGTGAGGAATCTCCGCCAACACTGATTGCAACAAAATTACCTGGCTTGCATTGCGCTGCAAGATCACCAACGCTAATAATTATCTGGTGGTACTGACCAACCCGTTTATTGCTAAGAATTGGTGCAATTATCTGTCTAGCGTTCTTGTTGATTTGAGACATTTATGCGAGCCATTCCTGCAGCGACTTGATGCTCAATGGACTTGATTGCAAGAAAGAAATTGCATCAACTGCAGCACTGAATCCCGCGATTGTCGTAATGCACGGAATCGATCGTTGCACAGCGGCAGTTCTAATCGCCCAACCATCTGCGCGCGTTCCTCGCCCTACAGGTGTGTTGATCACTAGGTCGATCTCCCCCGCATTAATAATGTCTACGATTGTTTTCTCACCTAAATTGCCTGTGCCTTCTGAATGTTTTCTTACCGTTGCGCACTCAATGCCCTTGGTTCGCAAAAATTCCGCTGTTCCGTCGGTTGCAAGTATATGGAACCCAAGCTCTGAGAAGCCTAGAGCCGGCTCGATGCCAGTTGCTTTATCTTTATCAGCCAATGAAATAAACACTGTGCCGGACTTAGGTAAGGGTCCAAAGGCAGCAATCTGACTCTTGGCGTAACTTTCACCAAAGGTTGGTGAAATTCCCATTACCTCACCGGTTGAGCGCATCTCGGGACCAAGAACTGCATCAACTCCACGACCGTCAGTTCTACGGAAGCGGTTCCATGGAAGAACTGCTTCTTTCACCGAAACGCCGCGGGGCTGACCATCTCCCTGCAACGGAAGAATTCCTTCGGCACGCAGTTGTGCAATTGTGTGACCAACTGAAATTCGCGCAGCAGCTTTTGCTAACGGCACTCCCGTTGCTTTACTGACAAATGGCACGGTTCGGGATGCACGCGGATTAGCTTCAAGGACATACAAAGTTTCTTCCGCAATAGCGAATTGAATGTTAATCAAACCACGAACATCTACGGCCCGGGCGATCTTTTCAGTTGCAATACGGATCTCAGCTCTTTGTTCATCAGTAATGGTCATCGAAGGCAGCACGCATGCGCTATCTCCACTATGGATACCGGCCTCTTCGATGTGTTCCATTACTCCTCCTAAGAAGAGTTCATGACCGTCAAAGAGTGCATCCACATCGATTTCGATTGCGTTATCCAGAAAACGATCGACTAGAACTGGGTGATCTGGTGTTATATCAGTTGCTCGCGTAATGAAACCGCCTAGTGCCACATCGTCATAAACGATCTCCATACCACGTCCACCCAAAACAAATGATGGTCGTACCAATACCGGGTAGCCAATGGACTGTGCAATCTTTGTTGCCTCCAATTGCGATGATGCCATTCCAAATTCTGGTGCTCTTAAACCTTGTTCGGCCAAAATATTTCCAAAAGCTCCACGCTCTTCGGCCAAGTTAATTGAGTCCGGGGATGTTCCTAAAATCGTAACTCCGTTGGCCTTTAGTCCAGCTGCTAATCCCAGCGGTGTTTGACCGCCTAGCTGAGTTATAACGCCTAGTACTGGTCCCGCCAAGGTTTCTGCATGGACAACTTCCAGGACATCTTCAAGGGTTAGCGGTTCAAAATACAAACGATTACTTGTGTCGTAATCTGTGGAAACGGTTTCAGGATTGCAATTGATCATGATCGATTCATAGCCCGCTTCACGAAGCGTGAATGATGCATGGACGCAGGAATAATCAAATTCGATGCCTTGACCAATTCGGTTTGGTCCACTTCCAAGAATGATTACTGCAGGTGTTGTACGAGGACGAACCTCGGTTTCCTCTTCGTAACTTGAATAGTAATACGGGGTAAAAGCTTCGAACTCTGCAGCGCAGGTATCTACTGTTTTATAGACCGGTCTAATTCCAAGATGATGACGAGCTTTGCGAACCTCATCTTCGCTAACGCCACGAAGTATTGCTATCTGGGAATCTGAGAATCCTTGACTCTTTGCGGTGCGAAGTAATTCAGAATTTAGTTCACCAGGCTGGGCAATAACGCTTGCTTGGGCGTTTATCAGTTCGATCTGTCGCAAATACCAAGGATCGATCTTGGTTGCA
>JBIIZP010000041.1:0-7508 GCA_044346215.1 Candidatus Planktophila sp. | reverse complement strand
TTTCAACATGTGGTCAGTGCCAGCAACCAAAGTTGCAGCACACTGCTTGCCCAACATGCGGTACTTACAACCGTCGTCAGGTATTAGAGGTCTGATCTGAGCTCCATGCTCAGTGAGCAGCTGGGAGTAACACTCGATCCAGCTTTGCTTGAGTTGGCTTTTACACACCGATCGTTTGCATATGAATCGGGAAGTAACGAAACTAATGAACGACTCGAATTTCTTGGTGACTCAGTCCTTGGCTTAATTGTCACGGAAGAGTTGTACAAACGATATCCGGAATTTGATGAGAGTCGTTTATCGCCATTGCGTTCAGGTGTTGTCAACATGCGTGCGCTCGCAGATATTGCACGAGGGTTACAGTTAGGTCAATACATCCGCCTTGGAAAAGGTGAGGAAGTTACAAATGGCCGAGATAAAAACTCGTTGCTTGCAGATGCGCTAGAAGCACTCATTGGTGCAATTTATTTACAGTTTGGCTTTGCGCGTTGTACTGAAATTGTGCGCGGCCTAATTTCACCTACGATGGATTCAGCGGTAGCTCGCGGCGCAGGTCTTGATGGAAAGACCGCGTTACAAGAGCTCGCAGCGGCTCTGGGTAAGGGCGCTCCCGAATACATTGTCAGTGAAGATGGTCCCGATCACGATAAAAACTTCACCGCCGTTGCGATGTTAGCCGGGGATTCGTTAAGTCAGGGAACTGGAAAGAGTAAGCGAGAGGCGGAACAAGTTGCAGCCCGTGCGGCCTATGAGGCTTTAAAAACCGCCAATCCGCAAGGCTGAATTCGTCAAAATCACGCTCAATAGGCGATAGGTTTACCGCGTGTATTTGAAGAGTATGACGCTCAAGGGCTTTAAGTCCTTTGCTTCGGCAACCACTCTTCGACTAGAGCCTGGCATCACCTGCGTGGTGGGTCCGAACGGTTCAGGTAAATCAAATGTTGTAGATGCCCTCACCTGGGTTATGGGCGAGCAAGGGGCAAAATCACTGCGCGGCGGAAAGATGGAAGATGTCATCTTTGCGGGTACCAGCGGGCGAGCTCCGCTTGGCCGCGCCGAAGTTTCACTCACGATTGATAACAGTGATGGCGCACTTCCTATTGATTACACCGAAGTTACTATTTCTAGAATTTTGTTTCGAAATGGTCAAAGTGAATACCAGATTAACGGTGAAGCTTCACGCTTACTAGATATTCAAGAGTTACTGAGCGATTCAGGTATCGGTCGCGAAATGCATGTGATTGTTGGTCAAGGTCAACTTGATGCAATTTTGATGGCAACACCTGAAGATCGTCGTGGGTTCATTGAAGAAGCAGCAGGTGTACTAAAACATCGCAAGCGAAAAGAAAAAGCTCTTCGTAAATTAGATTCGATGCAAGCTAACCTTGCACGTGTTCAGGATTTAACCGTCGAACTGCGTCGTCAACTTCGACCACTAGGGAAGCAAGCAGAAGTTGCTAAAAAGGCTGCAACCATTCAAGCAGATCTACGTGATGCGAAACTTCGTCTGCTAGCTGATGACTTTATCTCTATGTCTAAGACCTTGGAACTAGAAGTGGCCGACGAGAATGCTCTTCGTGAACGCAGATCTGCAGTTGAAAATGAACTTGACGCAGTCAGACGCCGCGAAGAAGCTTTAGATGCACAAGCTGCCCATGAAAGCCCATTACTAGTTGCTGCACAAGAGACTTTTTACAATTTGAATTCTTTGCGAGAGAAATTCCGCGGAACTCAGAGTTTGGCGCAAGAGCGCTCACGTTTCCTAAATGAGGAAGCTGAAGAAGCTCGTACTTCAGGTCGAGATCCTGAAAGTTTGGATGCTGAAGCACGAACACTTCGCTTAGAGGAAACCCAACTGCGCGCAGATGTTCTTTCTGCGAAGCAAGAATTAGTTCAAGCTACAACCGCGCTTGCTCAAGCAGAGGTCGCGCTCAAGAGCGATGAAGACACTATTGCTGCGGCAATGCGTGCAATTGCCGATGCGCGAGAAGGAACTGCGCGTCAAGAAGGCCACATCAAGTCTTTAAATGCTCGTCTTGAAGCAATCGCAGAGGAAATCCAACGTCTAACCAAGGCACGCGATGATGCGCAGGCACGTGTTGATCAAGCCAAACAGCAGTACTCTTCGCACGAACTTGAAATAGCAAGTGCAGATTCTGGTGAGCTTGGACTGGATTCACTGTATGAAAATTCAAAGTCACAACTAGAAAACGCTAAAGCAAAGTACTCTGATTTAATTGAAGCTGAGCGAGCTGCCGATCGTGAACGAAACGCGGTGGAATCAAAGCTAGAAGCCTTGAAGCTAACCTCTCAAACCCGTGATGGTGCATCAGCATTACTTCGTGATTCTCGCGGGGTTTCGATTCTCGGAAGCATCGCAGGGCTGATTGAAATAGATAATGGTTGGGAAGCAGCGGCAGCTGCTGCGCTAGGAAATCTTGCGGATGCAGTCGTAGTGAAGGATCTTTCCTCTGCTGTTACCGCTTTGACAACTTTGCGCAATGAGAATCTGGGCCAAGCAGATGTTTTGGTATTCGAGCCGGGACAGGGCGCAAACTCTGCGATACCGTCAGGCCTCAATCCGCTTTCTGCACATATCCGTTCATCATCAATCGGTGATTTGATCACATCGCTCTTGGCCTCAACAGTTGTTGCAGAAAACGCAAACGCTGCAGAAGCCATCTTGAGGTCTCATCCTTCAGTAACCGTTGTCACGCGCGATGGAGATGTTGTTTCACGTGATCGTGCACGTGGTGGTTCCAAATCATCCTCATCGCTGATCGAAATCAAAGCGTTGATTGATGGTCTTGAGACAAAGCTGCAAGAGATTACTCATGATTGCGATCGCCTAAAGTTTGAAATTTCTACCGCCAATAACGAAGTTGCATCACGCCAAGGTGATTTCGATGCAGCCCTTTCCAAGCTCAACGAATCAGATGCCCGAATCGCAGCATTAACTGAACAACTGGCGGTATCTGGCCAGAATATGAAATCTGCAATGGCCGAAGTTGAGCGCCTGAATACTTCGATTAGCGAAGCAACTGCCGCCAAATCTCGCGATGAAGGCGAGATCACAATTGCACAATCTCAACTACAGCAACGCGGGGAAGTAGCAGAGCCAGATCATTCTCGTACCGAAGAACTTCGCAACCAAGTTTCTATTGCTCGCACCTCTGAAGTAGAGGCTCGACTTGCAGTTCGCACAATTGAAGAGCGTGTTGATTCGGTAGCTGCGCGTGCCTTGGCTTTAGAGCAATCTGCACAATCAGAACGAGATGCATCAGAACGTGCAATCCTTCGACGTAGCGCGCGAGCACGCGCGGCAGTTATTTCGCAAGCAGTCGCAGAAGCAGCATATGAGGTTTTGATCCACATCGAACGTTCTATCGCAAAGGCAGCAACCGAACGTGGACGTCTAGAAGAATCCCGCGCTGCTCGTGATGGCGAGACTTTAACTGTACGTACACGTGGCAGAGAGCTCGCATCGCAGCTCGAGCAGTTAACTTCAAGTGTTCACAAAGATGAGATTGCACGCGCTGAACAGCGTCTGCGTATTGAAACGCTAGAAGCAAAAACTGTTGAAGAGTTTGGAATTGATACCGCAACTTTGGTCAACGAATATGGACCAGACAAAGATGTACCTACCTTCCACGAGACTGATGAAGGAGAAATCATTTCCACGGAAATGGTTCCTTATCGTCGAGATCAACAGGAAAAGCGTCTGGCATCGGCAGAACGTTCACTGAATTTGTTAGGAAAGATCAATCCACTTGCACTCGAGGAGTACACATCTCTGGAAGAGCGCCTGAAGTTCTTAGCTGAGCAGTTAGAGGATCTGAAGAACACTAAGAAAGATCTTCTGGACATCATTAAGGAAGTAGATGACCGAGTTCAGTCGATCTTTATGGAAGCGTACGAAGAAACTGCCAAGCACTTTGAAGATATTTTTGCTCGCCTGTTTCCCGGTGGAGATGGTCGCTTGATTCTGACTGATCCCGACAATCCTTTAACAACAGGTGTCGATGTTGAAGCTCGCCCACCTGGAAAGCGCGTGAAGCGTCTTTCATTGCTTTCTGGTGGAGAAAAGTCTTTGACCGCCGTTGCCATGTTAGTTGCAATCTTCAAAGCCCGACCAAGTCCGTTCTATGTCTTGGATGAAGTTGAAGCCGCTCTGGATGATGTAAACCTTGGTCGTTTGTTAGGTGTACTAGAAGAGTTGCGTGCGAGTTCTCAACTCATCATCATTACTCACCAAAAGCGCACCATGGAAATTGCAGATGCTCTATATGGCGTAACAATGCGTGGCGATGGTGTGACAGAAGTTATTTCACAACGTCTGCGCGAATCTGACGCAAGCTAAGGATTTTTTCGATGGGTCTTTTTAGTAAGTTCATCGCCAAAATAAAAGGCACTAATGACTTTTCACCCGCTGATTGGGCAGATCTAGAACAAGAACTTTTGTCCTCAGATATAGGACCTAAGTTAGCCAAAGAGTTTTTAGAGGCAGCTAAGAAAGTTCAAAGCGATAATGCTGAAGCAGCGCTAATCGAGATTATGACTCAAAACTTATCTAAAAGCTCACACGAACCAAATATCGTGGATGGAACCACAACAATCATGGTTGTCGGAGTTAATGGAACTGGCAAAACAACATCGGTTGCAAAATTAGCGTCGCATTACAAGTGCAATGGAAAAAGCGTTGTCTTAGCAGCAGGGGACACCTTTAGAGCGGCAGCGGTAGATCAACTGCAAACGTGGGGGGATCGTATTGGTGTCGTAGTTGTCTCTGGAAAAGAAAATGGAGACCCGGCATCGGTTGCATTTGATGGAGCACAAAATGCCAAGAATTCGCGCAGTGATATTTTCATAATTGATACCGCTGGACGTCTACATAACAAAAGCGATCTAATGGCAGAGCTATCAAAAGTAAAGCGCGTCGTCGAAAAAGTTTCACCGATAAATGAAGTTTTGCTTGTTATAGATGCAACAACTGGCCAAAATGGTTTGCAGCAAGCAAAGATCTTTACCGAAAGCGTTGATGTAACAGGCATCGTCCTGACAAAACTTGATGGAAGCGCTAAGGGCGGAGTCGCTCTAACAATTGAGGCCGAACTTGGAATTCCCATCAAATGGATTGGCACAGGGGAGTCCGAGACCGATTTTGCCCCCTTTAACGCTCAGAGCTATATCGCTGGGTTGCTGGCGTAACCCAGATTTAACACAATCCTTGGTTTTGTCACCAAGTTGAAACCAACCAATCCTCTCTTTGTAACTGAAGGTAGAGAAGGTTCACCCATCTCAAAGACGAGAAATTTCTCGAATTAAATTAGGTGGTTTTCATGGATGCGTTAAATTCAGGCGATACCGCGTGGATGTTGATAAGCACAGGTCTTGTTGTTCTTATGATTCCGGGCCTCGCACTTTTCTACGGCGGCATGGTTCGCGTTAAGAGTGTGCTTAACATGATGATGATGTCTTTCGGCGCTCTGGCGATTGTTTTCGTTTTATGGATCGCTTTTGGTTTTTCAATGGTCTTTGGAGATTCTGTTGGGGGCAATGGCCTGATCGGAGATATCGGCCAATTCACTTTCTTGAAGGGTCTAGATAACTCGACAGCTTTGATTGGAACTATTCCAGCTGCCGTCTTTATCGCATTCCAAGGAATTTTTGCTGCAATTACAGTTGCACTTATTTCGGGTTCAATTGCAGATCGTGCAAAATTTGGCGCCTGGATGGTCTTTGCTGGTATTTGGGCTACCTTGGTTTACTTCCCAGTGGCGCACTGGGTCTTTGCATTTGATGACTTTGTAGCAAAAACTGGTGGCTGGATTGCAAATGATTTAGGTGCTCTGGACTTTGCAGGTGGCACTGCTGTTCACATCAACGCAGGTGCTGCTGGATTAGCACTTGCATTCATTCTTGGAAAGCGTGTTGGCTTTGGAAAAGTTCCAATGCGTCCACACAGCTTGCCGCTAGTAATGCTTGGCGCAGCACTTCTATGGTTTGGGTGGTTTGGTTTCAACGCAGGATCTGCGATTGCATCCAATGGAACTGCAGGTCTTGCACTTCTTAATACAATCGGTGCAACAACGGCGGCAGTTCTAGCTTGGTTGCTAGTTGAAAAACTTCGTGATGGCCATGCAACAAGTCTCGGCGCAGCCTCTGGTGTAGTTGCAGGTCTTGTTGCAATTACCCCTGCTTGTGCTTTTGTTGGTGCAAGTGGCGCACTCTTGATCGGTGCAATCGCTGGTGGACTTTGTGCCCTTTCAGTAGGTCTAAAATTTATGCTTGGCTATGACGATTCACTTGATGTTGTTGCGGTACACCTTGTAGGTGGAATCGTGGGAACAATCATGATCGGCTTTGTTGGTGTGGATGTTGGCCTATTCAATGGTGGCGGTACTGAGCAACTTGTTAAGCAGATTATTGGCGCAGCTGCGGTACTTGGCTATTCATTCATAGCAACTTTGATTCTTGGAAAAATTGTAGATCTGACAATTGGATTCAGAATCACGGAAAATCAAGAGCTCACGGGTATCGACATTGCAATACATGCCGAGCCTGCATATGAGTTATCAGACAATAGTCAAGGTAGCGTCTTTGAATTCTCGAGAGGGCAATAATAATGAAACTTATTACCGCGATAATTAAGCCATTCAAGTTAGAAGATGTAAAAAATGCGCTTCAAGGCGCAGGGATAACAGGAATGACAGTTTCAGAGGCCAGCGGATTCGGGCGTCAAGGTGGGCACACCGAGGTATATCGAGGTGCTGAATACACCGTTGATCTAATTCCAAAGGTACGCGTTGAGGTACTTGTTAATGACAACGTTGCAGAGGCGATAGTCGATGTGATTGTTAAGGTGGCTTCAACTGGCTCAATAGGTGATGGAAAGGTTTGGACATCACCAGTTGACCAAGTTATTCGCGTTCGCACTGGAGAACGAGGCGCTGAAGCAATTTAGTACGAGTTGAAGTACTCTTCGGTTCTTATGTTTGAGTCACTGACATCGCGCTTTAGCGGAGCGTTTTCATCCCTGCGCTCTAAGGGCAAGATTTCATCTTCAGACATAGAGACAGCCTGCCAGGAGATTCGACAAGCACTTCTTGAATCTGATGTTGCGCTATCGGTTGTTGAGGATTTCATCACTGATATCCGACAAAAATCGCTAGCCGCCTTACCAACTCTGCAATCGGGCAGTAACCAAGCAAATGCGATCTTTGAAATCGTTAATGCGAGCTTGATTGAAATTCTTGGGGGACAGGCCCGCAGAGTACGTTTTGCGAAAAATCCTCCGACAGTGATCATGTTGGCCGGTTTACAAGGTGCGGGTAAAACGACCTTGGCCGGAAAACTGGCAAAGTTTTATGCCGACCAAGGTAATACACCTTTACTTGTTGCTTCCGATTTACAACGCCCTAACGCAGTCACACAGCTGCAAGTTGTTGGCGAATCAGTAAATGTTCCAGTCTTTGCACCCGAACCTGGAAACGGCCAAGGCAACCCAG
>JBIIZP010000002.1:0-23571 GCA_044346215.1 Candidatus Planktophila sp. | reverse complement strand
GCTAAGGGTCTTGAATTTCCAACTGTTTTCTTAACAGGCATGGAGGATGGAATTTTCCCTCACTCCAGAACTCTCGGAGAAAAAGATGAGATCGAAGAAGAACGTCGTCTTGCATATGTTGGATTAACTCGTGCCCGCCAACGACTTTATATTTCTCGCGCTGAATACAGATCAACGTGGGGCGCGCCAAATTACAACCCACCATCGCGTTTTCTGGATGAAATTCCGGAAGAAGTAATCGAATGGCGCAATCAATCACGCACTTCTGTTTCTCCTTCATTGATTAAGAAAACAAGAACTGCCACTGCGCCTCCACCACGAGCGACTGGAAAGAAGAGCGTTGCGATGGAGCTTGCTGTCGGTGAGCGTGTGTCACATGACACATTTGGTTTGGGTACCGTAGTTTCAGTTGCAGGGGCAGGAGATAAGGCCGAAGCGACAATTAACTTCGGCCAATACGGCGAGAAGCGCTTGCTGCTGCGTTATGCACCCGTTGAGAAGCTCTAGGATTACCCTCATTAGCGCATCAGAACTGAACTGATTGGAAGCCCAGTGGATCTCTTTGAATACCAAGCCCGCGACATCTTTGAAAAGCATGGCGTACCCGTATTAGCTGCAAGCGTTGCAACAACTGCTGATGAGGCAGAAAAAGCAGCAGCAACTATTGGCGGAAAGGTTGTCGTAAAGGCACAGGTCAAAGTTGGAGGTCGCGGAAAGGCTGGCGGCGTAAAGCTAGCTGAGAATCCACAAGATGCTCGCGAAAAAGCTGCTGCAATTCTTGGAATGGATATCAAGGGTCACACGGTTCGCACAGTAATGATCGCCGCAGCTGCTCCCATTGAAGCTGAGTACTACTTGGCAATCTTGCTCGATCGTTCAAACCGCACCTTTCTTGTCATGGCATCTGTTTCAGGTGGAATGGATATCGAAGAGGTTGCACACACCGCACCTGAAAAACTTGCAAAGATTTCAGTTTCAGCAGTTGATGGCATCTCTCTTGCGAAGGCAAAAGAGATAGTTGCAGCTGCGCAATTCCCAGCAGATGTTGCAGATCAAGTTGCTGATGTTTTGCTCAAGCTATGGGATGTTTTCCAGGGCGAAGATGCAACCCTTGTCGAAGTTAATCCACTGGTTAAGACAAAAGATGGCAAGGTCATTGCACTAGATGGAAAAGTTACTCTTGATGACAACGCTGATTTCCGTCAACCAGATCATGAAGCTCTAGTAGATCAAGCTGCAGAAAATCCTCTAGAAGCTGCAGCAAAGGAAAAAGGACTTAACTACGTAAAGCTTGAAGGTGAAGTAGGAATCATCGGAAACGGTGCAGGTCTTGTAATGAGTACTTTGGATGTTGTTGCATACGCAGGAGAAAAGCATGGTGGCGTTCGCCCAGCTAACTTCCTTGATATTGGTGGCGGTGCATCTGCACAAATCATGGCTGATGGCCTTTCAATTATTCTTGGCGACAAGGATGTAAAGAGCGTATTTGTAAATGTGTTTGGCGGAATCACTGCATGTGATGCTGTTGCAAACGGAATCGTTCAAGCCCTTGAATTACTTGGCCCTAAGGCGACTAAGCCAATCGTGGTGCGCCTTGATGGAAACAATGTTGTTGAAGGACGAGCTATTTTGGCTAAGGCTGCGCACCCACTGGTTGAGCAGGCAGACACAATGGATGGAGCAGCAAATCGCGCTGCAGAATTGGCGGCGAAGTAATGTCTATTTTTATCAATGATGCGAGCAAGGTAATTGTTCAGGGAATGACCGGTTCTGAAGGAACCAAGCACACCCGTCGTATGTTGGCTTCAGGTACAAAGGTTGTTGGCGGAGTTACACCAGGCAAGGGTGGACAGGTCATTGATATCGATGGCCACCAGCTTCCAGTGTTCAACACAGTTGCCGAAGCAATGTCTGCAACAGGTGCCAATGTTTCAGTTGTGTTCGTGCCTCCAAAGTTTGCAAAGGCAGCTGTAATTGATGCTGTTGATGCAGCGATGCCACTAGTTGTTGTCATTACTGAAGGAATCCCAGTTCATGATTCAGCAAGTTTTTACACATATGCCCAGTCCAAGGGAACAACGCAGATCATTGGGCCAAACTGTCCAGGGTTGATTAGCCCAGGAAAATCAAATGTTGGAATCATTCCGGCAGATATCACTGGTGCAGGTCCAATTGGTTTGGTTTCAAAGTCAGGAACCTTGACGTATCAAATGATGTATGAGCTTCGTGACATCGGATTTAGCACAGCGGTCGGAATAGGTGGAGATCCTGTAATTGGAACAACACACATCGATTGTCTTCGTGCATTCCAAAATGATCCAGAAACAACTGCGATTGTGATGATCGGTGAAATTGGTGGAGATGCAGAGGAGCGCGCAGCCGCCTTTATTGCAGAGTATGTAACTAAGCCAGTTGTTGGTTATGTTGCAGGCTTTACCGCTCCAGAAGGAAAGACAATGGGTCACGCTGGTGCAATTGTTTCTGGTTCTTCAGGCACTGCCCAAGGAAAGAAAGATGCATTAGAAGCAGCTGGTGTAAAGGTTGGCCAAACACCAAGTGAAACCGCGCGTTTGCTACGCGCAATCATGGGTCGATAACAATGTTGACGCGAGTACTTGGAGCTGCATTGCCCCAAGTCTTGCGTAGCGTTGCATGGCTTTTACTTCCAACATCATTTATCGCACTTCTTGCATGGGCTACAGCAGGTAGCGCAACAGGCAATACAGGAGATCCGCTCCGTGCAGCGTTATGGATCTGGATCGGTGCACATTCGATTCCATTTGATTTATCGCTGCCACCATCGGGATTAGCAGGTCATCTTTCATATCTTCCCTTGGGAGCCTTGATCATTCCGGTTCTAGCTATTCGAAATGGCGTAGCGCGCACAATCGAACGTTTGGACCATGACAGCTCTCTAGTTGGTCCAGCCCGCGCTGCCTTTGCTGTCCTGTACACACTATTTGCTTTGGGCGCCTCCTTTTTCTCAAAGACCGACTCAATTCGCCCCGTCTGGTACTTCGCACTTATTTATGTTCTGCCCTTCACATTGCTGTGTGCGGCAACAGTCGGAAGAAGAGTCGCATTAGGTCAAGGATTTCTATATGGCTCACGCATTATTGCCTTGTTGTTAGGAGTCTCTTCGATTGTTTTTGGAATCTTGTTGTTGGTTAACATCTCAGTAGTTAAGAATCTAACGATTGTTTTGCAACCAGGAATCTTTGGCGGGTTTCTTTTGCTTTTGCTAAACATTTTGTACATCCCTAACGCAATTGTTTCTACCTTGGCTTATTTTTCAGGAGTTGGCTTTGCCGTTGGCTCCGGAACACTTGTATCGCCAACTTTCTTTGATTTAAACAAGATCCCGGCAATGCCATTGCTAGGAGCCCTGCCAGAAGGTAAATCTCTGATTTCTCTGCTCGGTGTGCTCGTTATTGTCGCAGCAGGCGCGCTTTTGGTTACATGGACAATCACCCTGAATCAACGGGTACTTGTTCAGAGTTTACTGGTCGCAGTCTTACTTGCAGCATTTATCGGGTATTCAGGAAGTGGTGCATTGATTACTGATGCGATGTCTGCAGTTGGTGTCTCTACCTGGAAATTCACCTTAGCAATCGCTGCCCAACTTGGCCTTGGGGCAGCACTAGCAATTTACCTGCCGAGACTCATCAATCGCAGATGAGAAAGCGCATTGTCATTCTTGCTTCAGGGCAGGGGTCTTTAGCACAAGCAATTATTGATGCAACTGAGCTAGAGATTCAAATTGTTGCAGTCGTCTCTGATCGCGCCGATGCACCTGTCTTAGAGCGAGCAAAAAGAGCTGCAATTAATACCTCTGTAGTTGAGTTAACTACAGATCGTGAAAATTGGAACAAGCAACTTTTTGAACAAGTAGATCTATACAAACCTGATTTGGTTATTAGTGCCGGGTTCATGCGAATTTTGTCTCCTGAATTTGTGAATCATTTTCCGACAATAAATAGCCACCCTGCATTACTTCCTGAATTCCCTGGGGCACATGCCGTTCGAGATGCATTAGCGGCGGGTGTATCGGTAACAGGTACAACTGTGCACTGGGTAGATGCAGGCGTAGATACTGGTCCAGTGATCACTCAAATGGAGGTTCCAGTGTTGCCCGAAGATGATGAAGCAACTCTTCATGAGAGAATTAAGAAAGTAGAACGGGGTCTCATCGTTGCGACCATAGCCTTGATTATTCCCACACTGGAGACAATTTCACGATGAGAAAACCTATACGTCGCGCGCTTGTCAGTGTCTACGATAAAAATCGATTAATCGAAATTGGCACAGCTCTTAGCGCTGCTGGTGTTGAAATTCTCTCAACTGGATCGACTGCTAAGAATTTGGCAGATGCTGGAATAGCTGTCGTAGAAGTCAGCCAGTACACAGGATTTCCAGAAATTATGGGTGGAAGAGTTAAGACCTTGCATCCTCGCATTCACGGTGGAATATTGGCGGATCACGATAATTCAGAGCACATGGCTGCAATTGCTAACCTAGAGATAGCACCTTTTGATTTAGTGATTATTAATCTTTACCCATTTGCCGAGACGATCGCTTCGGGTGCCAGCTTTGAAGAAAGCATTGAACAGATTGATATCGGCGGACCATCAATGCTTCGGGGCGCTGCAAAAAATCATGGCTCAGTTGCGGTTATTTCTCACACATCTCAATATGACCAACTCCTTGAGGCAATCAATTCTGGTGGCTTTACTGAAGCAGAGCGTCGTCAATTAGCACTTCAGGTATTTCGAACAACGGCCCAGTACGACTTAGCGATTGCAACCTGGCTTGGACAAGCAGAAAGTAATGAATTACCAGAATGGTTTGGTCAGATTTGGCAACGCAAGAGTTTATTGCGATACGGCGAAAACCCCCATCAAGGTGCAGCAATTTATTCTGGTTCAACATCAGGGATTGTTGATGCGCAACAGCTTCATGGCAAGGAAATGTCATTCAATAATTACACAGATGCTGATGCTGCTTGGAGAGCAGTTTTAGATCATCGAGACCCTGCCGTTGCAATTATGAAACATGCTAATCCTTGCGGTGTTGCAGTTTGTGAGCAAGGTGTTGCAGTTGCTTATCAGCGCGCACATGAATGTGATCCTGTTTCTGCTTTTGGAGGAGTCGTTGCTGCCAATAGAAAAGTTGATATGGCTATGGCAGAGCCACTTTCCAAGATTTTTACTGAAGTACTAATTGCACCTGATTTTGATGCAGACGCACTCGAACTATTAATGAAAAAGCCTTCGATTCGAATCCTAAAGTGTGCCCTCACTTCGATTAATCCTTTAGAGCTACGTCCGGTATCGGGCGGAATGTTGTTGCAGGGAACAGACTTAATAGATGCACATGGTGATTTACCTTCACAGTGGAATCAAGTTAGTGGCGAACCAGTTGATCAACAAATAATGAAGGATCTTGAGTTTGCATGGCGCAGTGTGCGCGCTGTGAAAAGTAATGCGATCTTGCTAGCAAAGCTGACAGCTTCTGTTGGAATTGGGATGGGCCAGGTCAATCGAGTTGATTCAGCACGTTTAGCTGTATCTCGAGCAGGAGATCGAGTGAAAGGTTCTGTAGCGGCAAGTGATGCTTTCTTCCCATTTGCTGATGGTCTTCAAATCTTGATTGATGCAGGGGTTAAAGCTGTCGTGCAGCCGGGTGGAAGCGTGCGTGATGAAGAGGTTATTGCAGCCGCACAAGCAGCTGGAATAGCTATGTTCTTTACCGGGACTCGACATTTCTCTCATGCATAACCAAGTCGGTAGGCTTACATCATGAGCGCGCAGATTCTAGATGGCAAGGCACTTGCCTCATTAATTAAAGCTGATTTAGCTGTTCGTGTAGCCGCGCTTAAATCAAAGGGAATCACTCCAGGTCTTGGAACAGTTTTGGTGGGAGATGATCCGGGGTCCATTTCATATGTCAATGGAAAACATCGTGATTGTAAAGAAGTTGGCATTAATTCGATTCGTTTCGATCTTCCCAATGATGCAACTGAGAAAGATGTTTTAGCAGCAATTGCAGATTTAAACTCTTCAAAAGAGTGCACAGGTTACATTGTTCAACTTCCGTTGCCTAAGGGAATTAACACTCAGAGGATTCTTGAAGCAATTGATCCCAGCAAAGACGCAGATGGCTTGCACCCTATGAACTTAGGTCGCCTAGTGTCGGGTTTTGATGCACCACTGCCATGCACTCCACGGGCAATCGTTACTCTTTTCGATCACTATAAAATTTCAACGCAGGGGGCCGAAATCACTGTGATAGGCCGTGGCCTAACCGTCGGTCGGCCACTGGGATTGTTACTTACTCGCAAGCAAGAAAATGCAACGGTAACTTTGACTCATACAGGTACAAAAGATTTAACTATGCATACAAAAAGAGCTGACATTGTTGTTGCCGCTATTGGGCAGTCACATTTCTTAAAAGCAGAGATGATCAAAGAGGGTGCAGTTGTAATTGATGTCGGAATTTCTCGAACAGCAACTGGTTTGGATGGTGATGTGTGTCCAGGTGTTTATGAAAAGGCGTCATATGTTTCGCCAATGCCTGGGGGAGTTGGACCCATGACGCGAGCGATGTTGCTGACAAATGTGGTTGATGCATGCAGTTAAATAATCGGCTGCTTGGCCTTATAAGTTATGGCTTAGTCTTTACTGGAGTGGTCTTAGGGGTTCTCGGAGTAGTGCGAGGAGGATCACTTTTTATCGCCGCTGGAACCGCCGGCATAGCACTGAAATCACGAGATTTTCGTCGCATTGAGTTTTATATTCCGCTTGCTATAGCCATTGCACTTTTTGTGCTGGCAATTGCACTTCCTGGTGGGCGGTAGAGTTGCCCCATTCGCAATTAGCCATGAATGGAGTCACGATGGGTGGCAAAGTCACTGTAGTCGGTGCAGGTTTTTACGGTTCAACAACAGCTCTTCGCTTAGCTGAATATGATGTTTTCGATACCGTTGTTTTAACTGACATCCTTGAAGGAAAGTCAGAAGGTTTGGCTCTAGACATCAACCAGTCTCGTTCGATTGAAGGATTTGAGACAAAGCTAATTGGTGCAACAACAACTCCTGAAGGTGCTGGCTACGAAGCCACTGCAAATTCAGATGTAGTTGTAATCACGGCAGGTCTTCCTCGCAAGCCTGGAATGAGCCGCATGGATTTAATTGGTGTTAACGCTGGCATCGTTCGTGGAGTTGCTGAAAACATCGCAAAGCATTCACCAAACGCTGTCATCATCGTAGTTTCAAATCCGTTAGATGAAATGACTGCGTTAGCTCAGATTGCAACTAATTTTCCTAAGAACCGCGTAATGGGTCAGGCAGGAATGTTGGACACTGCGCGATTTACAAACTTCGTTGCAGAAAAGCTCGGAGTAAAAGTGGCATCAGTTAAGACTCTGACACTTGGTTCACACGGAGACACAATGGTTCCAGTCCCAAGTCGATGCACTGTCGATGGCAAGCCACTGAGCGAGCTACTTTCTGAAGCAGAGATTGCAGATCTTGTTGATCGCACACGTAATGGTGGTGCCGAAGTTGTTGCACTACTTAAAACAGGTTCTGCTTATTACGCACCATCTGCAGCTGCAGCACGCATGGCTAAAGCTGTCATCGAGGATTCTGGTGCGGTAATGCCAGTGTGCGCGTGGGTAGATGGCGAGTATGGAATTTCAGGTGTCTATCTTGGTGTTGAAGCCGAGATTGGCCGCTCAGGTGTCAAGAAGGTTGTTGAAAGCTCATTGACTGATTCAGAGGTTGCAGCACTTAAAGAGGCCGCTGAAGCAGTTCGTGCAAAACAAGCAGATGTCCAGACACTTTAATTATCAAGACACACTCAGTAATTTTCAAAAGTGGATAAAGGGGAGAGTATGAGCAAGATCAAAGTAACAGGAACTGTCGTCGAACTAGATGGTGATGAAATGACACGCATCATGTGGCAGTTCATCAAGGATTCATTGATCCTTCCTTACTTAGATGTAAATCTTGAGTATTACGACCTGGGTATGGAACACCGTGATGCAACTGATGATCAGGTAACTATTGATTCAGCTCGTGCAATCCAAAAGCATGGCGTTGGCATCAAGTGCGCAACTATCACGCCAGATGAGGCACGCGTTGAAGAATTCGGTCTTAAGAAGATGTGGAAGTCTCCTAACGGAACCATCCGCAACATTCTTGGTGGAGTGATCTTCCGCGAGCCAATCATCATCAGTAATGTTCCACGTTTGGTACCTCACTGGACTAAGCCAATTGTTATCGGCCGTCACGCATTTGGTGACCAGTACCGCGCAACAGATTTCAAGGTTCCGGGTCCAGGAAAGCTGACTATCTCATTTGTGCCTGAAGATGGGTCTGCTCCAATTAACACAGAAGTTTTCAACTTTGAATCTTCAGGTGTTGCAATGGCGATGTACAACGTCGATGATTCAATTCGCGACTTTGCTCGTGCATCCCTGAACTACGGACTTCTTCGCAAGTTCCCGGTTTACCTTTCAACTAAGAACACAATCTTGAAGGCATACGATGGTCGCTTCAAGGATATCTTTGAAGAGATCTACCAAGCAGAGTTCAAGACCCAGTTTGACGCTGCAGGTATTTGGTATGAGCACCGCTTGATCGATGACATGGTTGCTATGTCATTGCGTATGGAGGGTGGTTATGTTTGGGCATGTAAGAATTACGACGGCGATGTTCAGTCAGACACCGTTGCGCAGGGTTATGGCTCACTTGGTTTAATGACTTCAGTTTTGATGACTCCAGATGGAAAGATCTGCGAATCAGAGGCGGCTCACGGAACAGTTACACGTCACTACCGTGATCACCAAGCAGGTAAGGCGACTTCTACAAATCCAATCGCTTCAATCTTTGCCTGGACACAAGGACTTGCACACCGTGCGAAGTTGGATAACAACCCAGAGCTTACAAAGTTTTGTGCAACTCTTGAGCGCGTATGTATTGAAACTGTTGAGCAAGGAAAGATGACTAAGGATTTGTCCCTTCTTATCTCAAAGGATGCGCCATACCAAACAACTCAAGAGTTCTTGAACTCAATCGACGAGAACTTGAAGAAGGAAATGGCTTAACAAAGGTATTAAAAAACCCACGGTAGCCAATGGCCACCGTGGGTTTTTTTATTTAATATGAATTAAACGCGCTCACCTGTAGTTGGGTTGAACAAGTGAACAGATCCCTTTACAGCTTCGACAGTGATTGTGTCACCTGGCTTTGGAGGATTCTTTGGATCCCAGCGAACGATTACCTGTGCGCCTTCATCTGTTGCATTTGCGAACTTAACTGTTGAATCAGCTGGCTTTCCGTACACGAAAGCATCTGAACCAAGCTCTTCCACAACTTCAACTAGAACATGGAATCCCTTTGATGATGGTGTGAAGCCTTCTGGACGAACACCAACAGTTACCGATGTTCCAGCAGAGGCAGGAACATCTATTGCTAGATCTCCAAGCATCGCTTTACCTCCGCTAACTGGAGCGATAAGTAGATTCATTGCAGGTGAACCAATGAAGCCTGCCACGAAAGCATTTGCTGGGTTGTCATAAAGATTACGAGGAGTATCAACTTGCTGTAGCAGGCCATCCTTCAATACTGCAACGCGGTCTCCCATAGTCATAGCTTCAACCTGGTCGTGTGTTACATAAACAGTTGTGATTCCTAGACGACGCTGCAACGCAGCGATTTGTGTTCGAGTTGCTACACGCAACTTCGCATCAAGGTTAGATAGAGGTTCATCCATAAGGAATACCTGCGGCTCGCGAACAATTGCCCGACCCATAGCAACACGTTGACGCTGTCCACCTGAAAGAGCCTTTGGCTTGCGCTCTAGGTATGGCTCAAGGTCAAGCAACTTTGCTGCTTCAAGAACACGACGATCGCGTTCTTCCTTTGGAGTTCCTGCGATCTTTAGTGCGAAGCCCATGTTTTCTGCAACTGTCATGTGTGGATACAGTGCATAAGACTGGAACACCATCGCAATGTCGCGATCCTTTGGTGCAACATTTGTTACATCGCGATCGCCAATCAAAATACGGCCGCCATCGATCTCTTCAAGTCCTGCCAACATACGAAGTGATGTTGACTTACCGCAACCTGACGGACCAACAAGAACTAGAAACTCTCCATCATTAACGGTGAGATTTAGTTTGTCGACTGCAGGTGCTGTTGTTCCTGGATAGATACGTGATGCGCCATCAAAAACTACTGATGCCATGAGATTGCTCTCCTTCTCCGGGCAGGTACGTGCCCGACGGTCCGAGGATGAAGGTGATGGCCGGTTGGCCAACGGGGCAAGATTACGCACAAACCCCGCATAAAGGAAGATCTCGCTTTCCGCCACGGCTGTAAGAATGTATACTGGGCACATAATGGAACCTCCCTCGTTGGCTTCTATATTTGCCGATTTAGCACTTATCAGTGGCTTAATCCTTTTAGCCTCATTTTTCGTTGCCGCTGAAATCGCCCTCATATCCTTAAGAGATAGCCAAGTCCGAGAAATTGCGACCCGTGGCAAACGTGGCGCTCGCGTTGCTGCCCTTGCCGCACACCCCAACCGCTTGCTGGCTGCGGTTCAAATTGGCGTAACTGTCAGCGGTTTTCTCTCTGCAGCTCTCGGTGCTGATCAATTAGGTGACTATGTAATTCCTTGGCTTGAATCCCTTGGAATTTCAAATGGCTGGAGCACAACCATTTCTCTGATCGGTGTCACTTTGGTGATCGCTTACTTCTCTTTGGTCTTTGGTGAGTTAGTTCCAAAGAGATTGGCTCTATTTAAGGCTGAAGAGATTGCCATGGCAACTGCCGGAATGATTAATGTGGTGGCAAATATCTTCCGTCCAATTATTTGGTTACTGTCAAAATCAACGGATTTTGTTTTGCGTTCCATTGGCGTTGATCCAAAGCTTCAGCGAAGCCAGATCTCTGAAGAAGAGTTGCTAGATCTAGTAGCTGGTCACGCCGCATTAACTGACGAAGAACGTGACATAGTTGAAGAAGTCTTTAACGCCTCTGAACGTCAAGTACACGAGGTTATGGTGCCTCGCACCGAAGTAGATTTCATGGATGCTTCATTAACCGTTGGCAAAGCGATTGAATTAGCCGTTGATAAGGCCCACTCCCGTTATCCAGTTGTTCGCGGATCATCTGATGAAGTAGTTGGCTTTATCCATGTTCGCGATCTCTTGGATACATCTCTTGCAAGTAAGAACACCAAGATTGTTGAACTTGCTCGAAACATTATGTATCTGCCAGGAACTAAGGGAATCTTGCCCGCACTCTCTGAAATGCGTACGCAGGGTCAGCACCTTGCAATCGTTTTGGATGAATACGGTGGCACCGACGGTATCGTCACTCTTGAAGACCTTGTAGAAGTGTTAATTGGCGATATTCGTGATGAATACGATGTGCATGAAAACGAAGTTTCTGTCGAAGAGCGCACCGGTGATTTTGAAATAGATGGCTTGATCTCTATTGAAGATTTAATTGAAGAGACCAAGCTTGATATTCCTGAAGGTCCATATGAAACCGCCAGCGGTTTTGTCATGCACTACTTGGGTCGAATTCCTCAAGTAAATGATGTCGTCAACGTTAATGGCTTGCGAATCACCGTATTAACCATGGAAGGCAAGCGCGCGGGGCAGTTATTGATCTCCCGATCTGCATCTGTGTGAAAGAATTACGCCCATGACACAGAATCGGGTTCTTTCGGGCATTCAGCCAACAAGTGACTCCTTCCACCTGGGTAATTACTTAGGCGCTCTGAAACAGTGGGTTGAACTGCAAGATGGAAATGATGCGTTTTACTGCATCGTTGATTTGCATGCTTTAACTGGTGAGATTGAACCTGCACTGTTTAGAAAGCGCACTTTGGCATCGGCTGCCCAGTTGATTGCACTTGGTATCTCACCTGAAAAATCAACTCTCTTTGTTCAGTCCCATGTTGCAGAGCACAATCAACTGGGATGGATTATGGAATGCCTTGCAGGTTTTGGCGAAGCAAGTCGTATGACTCAGTTCAAAGATAAGTCAGCAAAGGGTGGTGCAGATAGCGCACGTGTTGGGCTATTCACTTATCCAATGTTGCAAGCTGCAGACATTCTTTTGTATCAAGCGCACTATGTTCCAGTTGGAGAAGATCAACGCCAACACATTGAGCTAACACGTGATTTAGCTACCCGATTTAATTCACGATTTGGTGAAACTTTCAGATTGCCTGAAGGATACATTTTGAAGGCTGGAGCAAAGATCTATGATCTGCAAGAGCCAACTGCCAAGATGAGTAAGTCATCTGGTTCTGCAGCAGGAGTTCTAGAAATTATGGATACGCCAGAGGCAAATACCAAGAAGATTAAGAGCGCTGCAACAGATGCAGGCCGCGAAGTTAAGTTTGATGAAAAAGAAAAGCCTGGCATTAGTAATTTACTAACAATTCATTCATCACTTTCTGGCCGTTTAATTTCAGAGTTGGAAAATGAGTTTGAAGGCAAGGGATATGGCGATTTCAAGGGCGCTGTTGCTGAAGTAGTTGTTGAATACTTGCGCCCAATTCGTGCCAAAGCGCTAGAACTGTTGGAAGATGAAAAGCACTTGATTGATTTGTTGCACGAAGGCGCAGACAAAGCACGTGCGGTGGCCTCAGCAACCCTTCGGGACACCTATAAGAACCTGGGTTTAGTGAAGTAATCAGGCTAGCCATCAACCCCAAGTTGAGAGTTTTCCAAAACGTTACACCCTCGATAGCAAAATTAGTCCTAGCATGTTGAGTTTATTCATACGCAAGTAATAGGCTCACGATTACTTAAAGCTTCCTTAATTGCCTTGATAAGCAGCTAATGAAGTCCTATTTCATTCCTTGGAGGAAAATTGTATGAAGTTTTTCCGTAAAAGCACACTAGCTATCTTGGTAGCAGTTGCAGCCTTAACACTATCTGCATGCGGAAGCAGTGCAGATGAAGCAGCTTTGGGCGGCAAAGTCGGTCTTGCTTATGACATCGGTGGTCGTGGAGACAAGTCATTCAACGACTCAGCTGCAGAAGGTTTAGATCGCGCGAAGGCAGAGTTCGGAATTGAAGCCAAAGAAGTAACAGTAACTACTGGTTCCGATTCAGAGCGCGAAGATAAGTTGCGCCTACTTGCAAAGGCTGGATACAACCCAATTATTGCTGTTGGTTTCTTGTATGCTGGTCCTATCAAGACGGTTGCAACAGATTATCCAAACATAAGCTTTGCAATTATTGACGATTCATCTGTAAGTCTTCCAAATGTTGCAGGCTTAGTCTTTGCTGAGGAACAAGGTTCGTACCTTGCAGGTGTAGCTGCAGCTCTTGCTTCTACGTCAGGCAAGATCGGTTACATTGGCGGAGTTCGCATTCCTCTTCTTCAAAAGTTTGAAGCAGGATTCGTAGCTGGTGTTAAGGCTACAAAAGCATCAGCAACAGTTGACGTTAAGTACGTTACAGAGCCACCTGATTTCGGTGGATTCAATGACCCAGCTAAGGCAAAGGTTATTGCTAAGGGCATGATCGATAAGGGTATCGATGTTATCTACTCAGCAGCAGGTGGATCAGGTGCAGGTAACTTTGCAGCTGCGACAGAGGCTGCAGCAGCAGGCAAAAAGGTTTGGACTATCGGAGTTGACTCTGACCAGTACCTAAATGCATCACCTGATGAGCAGGCAAACATGCTTACATCAATGCTCAAGCAGGTAGGAACAGCTGTTTACGATGTGATTGCTTCGGCAAAGTCGGGATCATCTGTGAGTGACTCAATTGGCGAAGGAATTGTTGGTCGTGTCTACGATCTATCTCGTGATGGAGTCGGCGTCTCATACTCTGGTGGATACATCGACCAATACAAGGCACAAATTGATGCAGCAATTGAAGGTATCAAGTCCGGCGCGATCAAGGTTCCAACAACACCTTGATTCCTTCGGAATAATGGCATCTAGTAAGTAGCGTTTGGCCCAGCAATGGAGTTAGATCTCCTTGTTGGGCCAAATGCTTTTCCATAACTCTTAATCGGAGGTTGAACGTGTCTGTAGCAGTTGAACTGCGACACATAACAAAACGCTTTCCAGGCGTTGTTGCCAACAAGGATGTTTCAATCAAGGTTGAAGCGGGAACAGTCCATGCACTGGTTGGCGAAAATGGTGCCGGTAAGTCGACCGTTATGAAGATTTTGTATGGGATGCAACGTCCGGATAGTGGTGAGATTTTAGTCAATGGCAAGGAAGTTAACTTCAAAAATCCAAATGATGCTATAGATGCTGGTATTGGTATGGTCCATCAGCACTTTATGTTGGCTGATAACTTCACAGTTCTTGAAAACATCATTTTAGGTGCCGAACCTAAACACGGTGTAACAATTGATTTTGCAAGTGCACGAGCAAAGATTGTCGAAATGGCAGCACAGTATGGTCTCGATATTGACCCCGATGTTTTAGTCGAAGAATTAGGTGTTGGTCAACGCCAACGTGTTGAAATTTTGAAAGTTTTGTTTCGCGGTGCAAACATTTTAATCTTTGATGAACCAACTGCAGTTTTGGTTCCCCAAGAAGTAGATGACTTGTTTAAAGCACTTGAAGGCCTTCGTGCTCAAGGCATGGCAGTCATATTTATCTCTCACAAGCTCGATGAGGTTTTACGTGTAGCTGATGGGGTAACTGTGGTTCGACAAGGTGAAACCGTTGCAGAAGTTAAGTCGAAGGATGTTACTGCTCGTCAATTGGCTGAGCTGATGGTTGGAAGCGAGCTTCCAAAGCCTTCGACACTTGGGCACACACGTCGCGAGGAAATCACCTTGGCTCTTAAGGAAGTTTCTATTCCCACAGTGACAGGTAGCCGTGATTTGATCTCAGGTATCACCTTTAATCTGCATGCAGGCGAAGTCGTAGGTATTGCAGGAGTTGAAGGAAATGGCCAAGCCGAACTTGTTGAAGCCATTATGGGGCTACGTGATTACACGGGTTCTATCCAATTTCATGGCTCAGCAATTGATGAGCTAAGCGTGGCAGATCGCCATGATTTAGGTATCGGTTTGATTCCTGAAGATCGTCAACGCCAAGCATTAATGATGAGCTCTCCATTGTGGGAGAATAGAATTTTAGGACATCAACGAGGCAAGCCAGTTATGCGTGGATTTGTTATTGATAAGAAAGCAACAATTGAAAGCACTCGCACAATCATGCAAGAGTTTGATGTGAGAGCACCTGGTCCAGATACTTTGGCAGCAGCACTTTCCGGTGGAAATCAACAAAAATTCATTGTTGGACGGGAAATGAGTAAGGCTCCCGCACTCTTAGTAGCATCGCATCCAACTCGTGGAGTTGATGTAGGCGCGCAAGGTGCAATTTGGGATGTACTCCGAAAGGCTCGCGAGGGAGGGATGGCTATTGTCCTTATTTCTGCAGACCTTGAAGAGTTGATAGGAATGTCTGATCGCCTACTAGTTATGTTGCGCGGAACTATTACAGCCGAACTTGATCCAGCAAAAACTACCCCTGAGCAACTAGGGTCTGCGATGACAGGTGCGGCATGAGCAACTCATTTAGTAGGAAGTTTTCACCGAGCAAGGTTGGGCTGGCGATAGCTGCACCACTTGCTGCAGCTATTTTTTCCATCGCAATTTCCAGTGTCGCCGTCATTGCAAGCAAGAAGTCGCCTCTAGATGCATTTAGAACTATGTGGGAATACGGCATTGAACCTGGATCACTTATGGAGATTGTTAATACCGCAACTCCATATTACATAGCAGCAATTGCAATCGCAGTAACTTTTAGAGCTGGACTTTTCAATATTGGCGTTGAAGGTCAATTGCGGTTAGGCGCGTTGTTTAGTTGCTACCTCGGAGCAATGTTTGTTCTACCGCCAGTTTTGCATGTGGCTGTAGTCTTCATAGTTGCAATGACATTTGGTGGTCTTTGGGCGGCGATTGCTGCATACCTAAAGGTTAAGCGTGGCGTGAATGAGGTTATTTCAACAATCATGCTTAACGCTTTGGCTGGGGGTTTATCTGCTTATCTGTTATCCAGGCACTTTGCATTGGTTGAAGTGGGCTCAAACAACCTTCAAACTAAACAGCTTCCAGCTTCTGCTCAGGTTCCGGATTTAATGCCAATTCTTCGAAAGCTTGGCGTTGAGGATCAACCAGGTGGTGGAATTTATGGAATGTTTTTTGTAGCGGTGGCTCTAGGTTTAATTTTTTGGTTTGTTGTAAATCGCACCCGTTTTGGTTTTGAACTTCGTGCATCTGGAATAAATCCAATTGCCGCCCGTGTTAGTGGTGTTAACTCTAAGAAGATGACATTTTTAGCCCTGGTTATTTCTGGTGCAATCGCGGGATTAGCGGGCTTACCTGAAGTGCTGGGACAGACTCACACATATAACCTTGGATTTCGAGCTGGCATCGGCTTCTCTGCAATCGCTGTTGCATTGCTCGGAAGAAACTCTGCTGGCGGTATGGCCTTCAGTGCACTTTTGTTTGGATTTTTAGAAGTAAGTTCGCGAGCACTGGAACTGATCGATATTGCACCTGAAACATATGTGATTATGCAAGGCTCAATACTTCTAAGTGCCGTTATTGCATATGAAGTGGTACGTCGCTTTAAGTTGACACTGCAAAGCAAAGAGCTAGCAAAGGTGGTTCAAGCATGAAAGCTATGAAGATTCTCCGCTATGCCGTGATGCTAGTTTTTGTTTTGGCTTCTATTCGCCTCATTACTGGGGCAACTGATTTAACAAGTACAGGCACGGCATCTGCCGCATTACTTCTTTCAGTTCCAATTGTTTTAGCTGCATTGGGAGGCTTGTTCTCAGAGCGTGCTGGTGTTGTAAATATTGGCCTTGAAGGCATGATGATCATGGGAGCTTGGGCAGGTGGACTCATCGGCTCTCAACATGGTCCATGGGCAGGATTGTTTGCTGCAGTTGTTTTTGGTTCAGTGGGTGCACTGGTCCATGCAATCGCAACAGTTACATTTGGAGTAGATCATGTGGTTTCAGGCGTCGCAATTAATATTATTGCCGTAGGTTTAGTGCGCTATCTGTCCACGCTTATGTACAAGGGTGGATCATGGCCGGGACCTTCACAATCCCCAGGGATTGAATCAATCCCACTTAATGGATTACCTGTTTTATCTGGTGGCCAGTACTTTGGATGGAAGAGTCCAGATCTTTTAGGATCGATTGCAAACCTCAAGTGGTTCTTCATCTCTGATTTGGCGTCAATTCTTCGCGGATTAACTGGAAATGTTTCTTATGTAACCGTTGTGGCCATTTCCTTTGTTCCACTTGCTTATTTCATCCTATGGCGTACCTCATTTGGTTTACGCCTTCGAAGCGCGGGAGAAGCACCGTACGCCGCTGAATCCTTAGGAGTCAATGTATATGCAATGAAGTATGCAGGCGTGCTTATCTCAGGAGGATTTGCAGGGTTAGGTGGTGGTTTCTTAGCCATTGTTGCGGCAAGCAACTATCAAGAAAATCAAGTAGCAGGTCGAGGTTATATTGGTTTGGCAGCACTTATTTTCGGTAATTATCGACCAGGTGGATTATTGGCAGGTGCGGGTCTATTCGGTTTTGCCGATGCGCTACAACTTCGTGATTCAGATTCCATTCATGCATTGCTTCTCTTTATTGTGGCGATCTTGGCATTTGTTGCATTTAGAAAGTTCAAGAGTGGCAAGCAGATTGGTGCAGTGATAGCGCTTGTAGCTGCAGGATTTACATTGTGGTTCTACTTCGCAGTCGATGAGCTACCTGGTCAGTTGGTAACAATGACCCCATACATTGCAACAATTCTTGTCATGGCACTTGCATCGCAAAGATTGCGAATGCCTGCAGCAGATGGAATTCCATACCGTCGCGGCGGGCTTCGATGACAGCCATTGATTGGGATTCGATTCACCAAGCAGCAATAGGTGCCATGAAAATGGCCTATGCGCCGTATTCAAAGTTTCCAGTAGGTGTTGCCGCTTTAGTAAATGACGGACGAATCGTCACTGGCTGCAATGTAGAAAATGCTAGCTACGGTGTTGGGTTGTGTGCCGAATGTGGACTGGTTTCAAATCTGTGTTCAACAGGTGGCGGTCGCTTAATTGCAATCGTTTGTGTTGATGGTCAAGGAGATTTCCTTGCACCGTGTGGCCGTTGTCGCCAACTTTTGTTCGAACATGGAGGTCCTGAAGCGCTATTGATGACAGATGATGGTCCACAGAAGATGTCAGCGATGCTTCCGTGGGCTTTTGGACCCGAGGATTTAGATCGCAACGAGCGTTAAATGATTGAAGCCTTCTCCGCCGCAGAAATCATTGCGGCAAAGCGTGATCATCATTCACTGACA
The DNA here is from genome assembly GCA_044346215.1 of Candidatus Planktophila sp. Taxonomy (GTDB): domain Bacteria; phylum Actinomycetota; class Actinomycetes; order Nanopelagicales; family Nanopelagicaceae; genus Planktophila. The sequence goes on along the minus strand of JBIIZP010000002.1, from coordinate 5,198 downwards.
GACCCGCAAATTGATTGGGTGATTGATGCATATACCCGCGGTGCTGTCGCAGATGAACAAATGTCAGCGTTGCTGATGGCGATCTTGCTCAACGGTATGGAAAATCGCGAAATCTCTCGCTGGACTGATGCGATGATCAATAGCGGCGAACGCATGAATTGGTCGGCGTTATCTAGACCAACCGTTGATAAGCATTCAACTGGCGGAGTCGGCGACAAGATTACTTTGCCTTTAGCACCACTTGTAGCGGCATGTGGCGCAGCGGTTCCGCAATTATCTGGTCGCGGTTTAGGTCATACCGGTGGAACTTTAGACAAACTGGAATCTATTCCGGGCTGGCGAGCATCACTGTCTAACGAAGAAATGTTAAAGGTCTTGCAAGATTGCGGTGCGGTCATTTGTGCAGCAGGTGCGGGTTTAGCACCAGCAGATAAAAAGCTGTATGCACTTCGTGATGTGACAGCAACGGTCGAAGCGATTCCGTTGATTGCATCATCAATTATGAGTAAGAAGATTGCTGAAGGAACAAGTGCGCTAGTACTAGATGTTAAAACTGGAGCAGGTGCGTTTATGAGCGATCCTGCTAAAGCAAAAGAGCTCGCGCACGTTATGGTTGGTCTTGGAAAGCGTGCCGGTGTCAAAACTCTTGCTTTAGTTACTGCAATGGATGTACCACTTGGGTTAACCGCTGGAAATGCATTAGAGGTTCGAGAATCAGTAGAAGTTCTTGCTGGTGGCGGACCAGCTGATATTATCGAACTGACGGTTTTGCTGGCGCAAGAAATGTTAGAACTCGCTGGCATTAATGGCGCTGACCCTGCGGGGGCACTAAAAAATGGAAAAGCTATGGATGTTTGGCGCCAGATGATTTCAGCGCAAGGTGGAGATCCAGATGCAAAACTTCCAGTCGCTCGTGAGAACACCGTCGTGACCGCCAACAGCAGCGGAACAATTCTTTCAATGGATGCAATGAAGGTCGGAATGGCGGCTTGGCGCTTAGGTGCAGGCCGTTCACGCCAAGGCGATGCTGTTCAGGCAGGGGCTGGAATCGAGATTCACGCTAAGCCGGGAGACACGATTGCCGCTGGAACCCCGCTTTATACGCTCCATACAGACACTCCAGTGGCCTTTACGCGAGCTCTGGAGTCTTTGGATAACTCTGTGACAATAGGTGAAATGCCGGTTACCGGAATTGATCGACTTCCGCTTATTGTTGAACGTATCGTTGACTAAGGGGCAGACCAGATGAGTATGAACAGCGTTCCGACCAAGGAACAGATCAAAGTTGTTCCTAAAGTGATGTTGCATGATCACCTAGATGGTGGATTACGCCCACAAACAATCATCGATATTGCTCAAGAGATTGGCTATACCGCACTGCCGACTCATGATGCAGCAGAGTTAGCAACCTGGTTTCGCGAAGCATGTGATTCAGGATCTTTAGTGCGCTACCTTGAAACTTTTTCACACACAATTGCAGTAATGCAACGCCGTGAAGATATTGTACGAGTCGCACGAGAGTGCGCATTAGATCTTGCTCGAGATGGTGTGGTCTACGCCGAAGTTCGTGGCGCACCAGAATTATTCACCGAAAAAGGATTAACAATGTCTGATGTTGTTGAGGCGACATTAGAAGGTTATAAGTTAGGAATGCAAGAGGCAAAAGCTGAAGGATTCTCTATTGAAGTTCGCTCGTTATTGTGTGGAATGCGTCAAAACAAGAAATCTCAAGAAGTTGCCGAGTTAGTCGTTAAATACCGAGACAAAGGAGTCGTAGGCTTTGATATCGCTGGTCCTGAAGATGGTTTCCCGCCATCTGATCAAAAAGATACTTTTGATTATCTTCGTAAAGAAGATGCCCATTTTACTATCCATGCTGGTGAAGCGTATGGAATCCCCTCAATCTGGGAAGCCATCCAAATCTGCGGAGCAGAACGACTAGGTCACGGTGTTCGTATTATCGATGACATTGATTTTTCTGGCCCTGAACCAAAGTTAGGTCGTTTAGCAGCCTACGTTCGTGATCGTCGAATTCCGCTTGAACTGTGCCCAACTTCCAATCTTCAAACAGGTGCTGCAGCAAGTTATGCCGAACATCCAATCGGAGTTCTAGCCAAGTTGCGTTTTCGCGTCACACTTAATACCGACAATCGTTTAATGAGTCAGACCTCGCTGTCTTTCGAGATGGAAGAAGCGGTAAAAGCATTTGGTTGGGACTTTGCCGAACTTCAAAGAGTCACTATTAACGCTATGAAGAGCGCCTTTATCCCATATCCAGAGCGTCTGGCAATTATCGATCAGATCATCAAGCCAGGCTATGCCAAGGTTTCAGCTGGTTCATGATTGATTTCACCGATCCACTTTTTGTTGCAGATCCTTATCCAGCGCTTAAAGAGTTAAGAAATGCGCCTGGCCCAGTGTGGCATGAGGGCATGCAGGTTTTCTTGGCTGCAAGGCACGGTGATGCAAATGATGTCTTTCGCAATAAATCCTTAGGGCGAATATTTAAAGAGAAGACCCCTGAGTTTGAATGGGAAATATTCAATTGGCTGCACGCTGATTCAATATTAGACAGCGAACCACCAAAGCACACTCGCTTACGTTCTTTAGTTGCTAAGGCCTTCAATCGTCAAAAGATTGAGGGAATGCGTCCTGCTGTTACTCGCATTACTGAGCAACTACTAGATGCTATAGAACTAAAAGTTAATGCTGGCCAGAGCTTTGATTTGATTGCAGATTATGCTGAACCTTTGCCCGTTAAAATCATTGCTGACTTGTTAGGTTTTCCAGAATCAGAGGAACACTTATTGCGCCCATGGTCACAGGCAATTGTAAAGATGTATGAAGTTAATCCATCCCTTCAATATCAAACTGAAGCTAAACAGGCTGCTAGTGAGTTTGCTCAGTATGTTCGAGATCTAGCAGAGAGTCGTAAAAAGAATCCCGGCCAGGATTTGATCTCTGATTTAGCCAGTGTTGAAGAAAATGGCGAAAAACTCAACATGCAGGAGCTAGTTGCGACATGTATTTTGCTTTTAAACGCCGGACATGAAGCAAGTGTGAATGCATTTGGCAATGGCATGGTTGCCGTACTTCAACGTCCAGATCAAGCAAAACTACTTCGCGAAACTCCGCGAGAGATCACAGATACCGCTCTTGAAGAGTTCATGCGTTTTGACGCGCCGCTGCACTTATTTGAACGCACCGCAACGGCAGATACTGAAATTGGGGGAGTTCAGATCCAAGAGGGCCAAAAGATTGCTGCCCTAATCGGCTCGGCAAACCGCGATGAAGCAGTGTTTTCAGCCGCTGAAACCATGGATTTAACCCGTGATCCAAACCCACATATTGGCTTTGGCGCAGGAATTCACTTTTGCTTAGGTGCACCACTTGCTCGCTTGGAAATGAGTGTTTCCCTACCCGCGTTATGGGAAAAGTACCCAACAATGCAATTAGCTTCAGAGCCTATTCGACGACCTACCTTTGTTTTACGCGGTTATGAAAGTGTTGCTATCTCTGTTTGATCTGGGTAGGAAGATTGCGCGCCTTTACGGGTAACGCTAAAGGATGCAATTCTGATACCAAACTTCATCGCATCAATCGGATCCTTGCCACTGGCAAGGGCGTACGCAAAACTTCCAACAAAAGCATCTCCAGCACCCGTGGAATCAACAGCTGCGACTTTTGGTGCGCTAACGCGGTGTAGCTCTGCAGTCGGGCTTATGTACACCGCACCTTCACTACCTAAAGTAACAATGGTGCTCTTACCTGGCCTAAAGCTTTTCAAAATCTCATCATTTGATGGCAAAGTTCCATGAAGTTCTCGGAACTCGGTCTCATTAGGAATCAACCAATCTGTCAGTTGCAGTAACCCAGCTGACAATTGTTGGTAAGGCGCAGGGTTCAAAATGGTTGTGCACCCTCGAGCTTTGGCCGCTTTGAATGCAGCAAGTGTGACTTCTTGTTTAATTTCACATTGGGCAACGACTATTGCAAGATCCTCAATGGCATTAATCGCATCGACCGCTTTGGTTGCTTCAATCTCATGGTTTGCTCCAGGAATAATGATGATTCTATTTTCTCCAGCACCATCTACCCAGATATGGGCAACACCATTGGCAGTTGAACTGGTTTCTACAAATTGTGAATTAATCCCAACCTTCACAAAGTTGTCAGCAATTGCCTTGCCAAATACATCGTCACCTAATTTTCCAATGAAATGTACTTGCGCTCCACAGTGGGCCGCCATAACTGCTTGGTTTGCACCCTTGCCACCAAAACCTGTCGTAAAAAGCTGCCCCGCAAGGGTTTGACCTGGTTCTGGAAGCACATCTGCGTAGGCGGTTAAATCCATCATGGCGCTGCCTACGACAACTATTACTGATGGTCCCATAACGCTAGGCTAGCGGTTATGGGTAAAACTTCAATCATTCTGGATGTAGATACTGGTGTTGATGATGCATTTGCAGTTCTTTTTGCTGCGCTTCATCCAGAGATCAATCTGTTGGGCATCACATGTGTCGATGGAAATACCAATATTGATCAAGTTGTAGCTAATACCTTAAAAGTTCTAGATGCAGCAGCTGCTCCAGATATTCCGGTTGCACGAGGAGCAGTTAAGCCACTACTTGGTAAAAGTCAGTACGCAGAATATGTGCATGGCGCAGATGGCATGGGAGATCTTGGAATCGCACCCTCGGCCCGAAAAGTAGATTTTCGTTCAGCTGTTGAACTGCTCAGAGATTTGATCGAACAATCAAAGGAACCTGTAACGATTGTTCCTTTAGCACCACTCACAAATATCGCATTGTTCCTGCGCGCTTTTCCGGAAACAGCCAAGAAAGTTCACCGAATTGTTTTGATGGGTGGCTCAGCTTCAGCAGGCAATGCAACCGCTGCGGCAGAATTTAATGTTTGGCATGATCCAGAAGCTGCAGCAATAGTTTTCCAAAGCGGTGTACCGATCACCATGTATGGATTGGATGTCTTCATGCGTCCTGGCATCAATCGTGAACAAGCGATAGAGATGCAAAATTCAAGTAATCCCGCAGCACAATTTGGTGGATCACTTGCCTTGGCATTTATGGAACGTCTTGGTGTTTCTCCAGTTACCTTGGGTGATTACGGCGCAGTTGCAAGCGTTATTCGCCCAGATTTGTTTACAACTGAAATGTTTGATGTCGTTGTCGATACATCGG
>JBIIZP010000040.1:0-7682 GCA_044346215.1 Candidatus Planktophila sp. | reverse complement strand
CTTTTCTATTTACCGCTTGCACTAGCTTCTCGCTGGGGGATGACCGCATATCCACTCATATTCATAGCTCTGGAAGAGGTTCGAAATAGATTTCCCTTTGGGGGATTCGGCTGGGTTCGTATCGCTTACACCCAAGCAGATGCACCTTTTTCAAAAATAGCCGCAATCGGCGGAGCTACAGCACTCTCTGCCTTGACGGTCTTGTTGGGATTGATTTTTTACTTCGGCTTAAAGCGTGAATTTTCTCTGATCACCCTTGCACCTTTTCTTCTTCTCTTGATTCCGATAAATGTGGCGACCATTTCATCTACCAACGTTTTGATGATTCAGGGCAATGTTCCGCAGATGGGATTGGACTTTAATTCAAGAGCCAAAGCTGTTTTTAAAAATCACTTTGAAAGAACTCGAGTTGAATTAGCTAAAGATTCAAATGTCGATTTTGTTTTATGGCCAGAAAATTCGGTCGATGTAGATCCCTTTCTCAATGAAGATGTCAATAGAGCGCTGAATTCAATTCAAAAACCCCTGATAATTGGTGCAATCCTTGGAAAAGGAAATAAGTTTCTTAACACCTCAATTTTATGGGGCGGTGAATTACCTCCGACCTACATTAAGCAACATCTCACCCCTTTTGGCGAATACATACCTTTTCGTTCTCTTGCTTCAAAGATTTCCCCGTACACTGATCGTGTAACTGACTTCGAACCTGGACAAGCACAGGTACTTTTTAAGGTCAAAGAAGCGGTAATTGCTCCCATTATCTGTTTCGAACTAGTCGATGATCAGCTGCTTGCTGATGCCGCACGTTCTTCCAATATTTTCGCGGTTCAAACAAATAGCGCAACCTTTGGAATGTCAGCAGAAAGTGCGCAGCAATTGTCGATAACTCGTATCAGAGCTATCGAACATGGACGAAATATTGTGTCGGTTTCTACAACTGGTTATTCAGCGGTTATCAATTACCAAGGAAAAGTTCTTCAACAGACTTCAATCGGAAATGCCGACACAATTCGTGCGGAAGTGGATCTTTTGCGGGGTCAAACACCTAGGAACAAGGCAGGAGATTGGGCGCTGGTTGGAACGCTTTTTGTGCTGCTGTTGGTTGCCCGTAGAGCGTATGTATTACGCCGATAAGTTGCATTATGTAAAGTAAGAAAGGAAAGCGGGAATTTAGGACAGCTAGCCCCTCCTAGCGCCAAACTCTATTAGCGGTAGTCATCCATCGGTGTGCAGGCACAGACCAGATTACGGTCTCCATGCGCGCCATCGATACGCGATACCGGTGGCCAATACTTCATTCGCGAACCAATTGATTCGCCAGCGATGAAACCTTCTATAGCGACCGGATATCCGCCCTTTTCGCGGGTATAGCCCCTATCCCAGCCGCTATTTACGACAGAGAGTGCGGTGTGAGGCGCATGGCGCAGTGCTGAATCCTCAATGCTGATCTTTCCATCAATTACCTCTTGAATCTCAGCTCGAATCGAAATCATGGCCTCAATGAATCTATGAATCTCACGTATGTCTTCAGATTCTGTCGGCTCAATCATCAAAGTTCCTGCAACTGGAAAGGACATGGTCGGTGCGTGGAAACCGTAATCCATTAACCGTTTTGCAATGTCATCTACTGATACGCCGCAATCCTTGGTTAAGCCACGAATATCTAAAATGCATTCATGTGCGATTCGACCGTTAGCACCTGTGTAGAGAATTGGATAAGAATCCTGCAACTTCGCTGCCATGTAATTAGCGGACAAAATCGCAACCTGCGTTGCATGAGTTAACCCGGCTCCCCCTAGCAAACGAATGTAAGCCCAGGAAATCGGCAAAATACTTGCTGATCCAAATGGTGCTCCAGAAATCGGTCCCGGTCCCGTTGCAGGTCCAGCTGAAAGATCCATCGGGTGGTTAGGTAAAAATGGAGAAAGGTGAGCGCGAACAATTACTGGACCTACGCCAGGGCCTCCTCCACCGTGTGGAATCGCAAATGTTTTGTGCAAGTTAAGGTGTGAAACATCTGCGCCGAATTTTCCAGGTTGAGAAACGCCCACCAAAGCATTTAAGTTGGCACCATCTACATAGACCTGACCGCCTGCGTTATGAATTAATTCGCAAATTTCAGAAACGGCTGTTTCGAAAACACCATGAGTTGATGGATAAGTAATCATCAGCGCTGCTAAAGCATCTCCGTGCTCTGCAATCCTGGCCTTAATGTCAGCCACCGAGACATTTCCGCTCTCATCACAGTCAATCACAACAACTTTCATGCCCGCCATAACAGCCGATGCCGCATTAGTGCCGTGGGCACTAGATGGAATCAAACAGATATTTCGCGCCTGATCCCCCCGTGAATCATGGTAATTGCGGATCGCTAGAAGCCCCGCAAATTCGCCCTGGCTTCCGGCGTTGGGTTGTAATGAAACTGCGTCATATCCGGTGATAGCAACCAACCATTTAGATAACTGATCGATCAACTTGCGAGTACCGATGCTCTGATCAGCAGGTGCAAATGGATGTAGTGATGAAAATTCAGGCCAAGTGACCGCTTCCATTTCGGTTACAGAGTTCAATTTCATTGTGCATGAGCCCAATGGAATCATGGTTCTATCTAACGCTAGATCCTTATCGGCCAAGTTACGTAAATAACGCATCATTCCGGTTTCGCTGTGGTTAGTGTTGAAAACTGGGTGCGACAAATATTTGCTGGTACGTAGGAATTTCGCCGGGATCTTCTCCCCTGCCGTATCTTTCAAGCCAAAGATTTCCAAAACTTGCGCAAACAATCCTTCAGTTGTTTCTTCATCAAATGAAACTCGAACCTCAGTATCACTGACTCTGGCAAAGTTAATGCCTTTTGCTGCGGCTTTGTCGTGAATAGCTTGTGCGTCCTTTACAACAATGTGAACCGTGTCGAAAACAACATCTTCACGATTTCCATTTGCAGCATGAAGGCGAGCGGCAAAACCATGAACTCGTTCAGCAATTTCACGCAAACCAGATGGACCGTGGTACATCGCATAGAAAGCGCTCATGTTCGCCAATAAAACTTGTGCGGTACAAATATTTGATGTCGCCTTGTCTCGGCGAATATGTTGCTCGCGAGTTTGCAGCGCTAAGCGAAACGCAGGTTTACCGGTTGCATCAATACTTTGACCCACTAAACGCCCGGGCATTGAACGCTCTAAACCAGTTCGCACCGCCAAGAAGCCTGCGTGTGGTCCACCAAATCCCATTGGAACTCCGAAGCGCTGGGCGGTACCAACTGCAATGTCAGCACCCCACTCCCCTGGTGCCTTCAGCATTGTTAAAGCAAGCAAATCGGTAGCAGTAATGACAAACGCATTTTTTGAATGTGCGTACTCCGCAAATGACGCATAATCAATTACTGTGCCAGTTGTATCTGGGTATTGCAACAGAGCACCAAAAAATTCACCTTCATAACCGTCACGAACAACGTGACCTGAATCAACTTCAACAACTGTGATTCCAAGTGGTTTTGCACGGGTAATAACCACTGCCTTAGTCTGTGGATGCACATGCTCTTCGATCAAGAAAACCGCATCATCACTTAACTTTGAAGCACGTCTGGCCAAAGTCATAGCTTCAGCAGCAGCAGTGCTTTCATCCAGCATCGAAGCATTAGAAATATCAAGGGCAGTTAGTTCGCAGATCATTGTTTGGAAAGCAAAGAGTGCCTCTAGGCGACCTTGTGAAATCTCTGGTTGATACGGTGTGTAAGCCGTGTACCAGGAAGGATTTTCTAGAACATTTCGCTTCACAACTGGCGGAACGATAGTGCCGTAATATCCAGTACCAATCAGTGAACGAAAAACTTTATTCTGAGAAGCTATCTCGCGCAGTTCGGCGATAACTTCGACCTCACTTTTGCCGCTATCTAACGCTTCTTCAATAACTCCATTGATTGCGATATTAGATGGGACCACATCTTTAATAAATGTTGCAAGATCGGAGTAACCAAGATGCTTGAGCATTGCAGCTTCATCAACTGAAGTAGGACCTATATGGCGATCCTCAAACGAACGGCTCACTGCTATCCCTCATCCCTTAGGTGACCTCTCGCCAAGTGTGCGAGGGCAGGGATGAAGAATAAGCCGAATTAAGCGCCTTTGCTCTTTCTACGCATCGAAAGCTCATCGTTATTTTCGACACCTGTTGGGTGACCGTTCACTTCACCCTGAAGGACAGATAGCGAACCTTCAACTTCATGCCAAACCTTGCCGACAGCAATACCAAATACGCCTTGGCCGCCTTGCAATAAATCGATGATCTCATCAGGGCTTGCGCACTCATAAATCGAAGCGCCATCGCTCATCAAAGTGATGCGTTCTAACTCGGTAACTCCCCTGTTTCGAAGGTGATCTACCGCGGTGCGAATGTTCTGCAAAGAAACTCCTGCATCCAATAAACGCTTAACAATCTTCAAAACTAAAATATCGCGGAAACCGTATAGGCGTTGTGTTCCTGAACCACTTGCAGTTCGAATGCTTGGTTCAACTAATCCTGTGCGTGCCCAGTAATCCAACTGACGGTAAGTAATTCCAGCAGCAGAGCAAGCTGTAGCGCCTCTGTAGCCGATTTCCATCTCTTCTGGGGACACGGGGAATGCTCTTTTCTCTTGGGGAGTGGGATAAATGTACGGCTAGGCATGGGGGTAAACAACGACCGACACGAGTCAAACCTCTACTAGAGGTTGAGGGTTTTGCGGCCTACCCAGCGAAGTCTTCAGGGTTGATTTGGTCTAGGAACTCACGGAACTTCTCGACCTCTTGGTTCTCGCCTTCACCCTGCGGGATCTGAATGCCGACTTCGTCGAGAAGCTCTTCCGTGGCCAAGATGTTGCTATGGGTTCTAACGGCTAGGGCTATCGCATCTGATGGTCTAGCCGAGATGCTCAACGGCTCCCCCTTGGAATCCCGAAGGTTCAGGGTTGAGTAGAAAGTTCCATCTTTGATCTCGGTGACATGAACCGCAATCAAGGTTGCATCAAAGAGTTCAACCAAATTCTTCATCAGATCGTGGGTCAAAGGACGAGGTGGCTCGACACCTTGTTGTGCGAAAGCAATTGCGGTGGCTTCTACTGCGCCCACCCAAATCGGCAAAAATCTGGTGCCATCTATTTCCTTAAGCAGAACAATTGGCTGATTGGAAGGCATCTCGACGCGAACGCCGATGACCTCCATAGGGATCAACATGATCTCTAGCGAAGACGGTTGAGGCCACCACGAACGAGTGCGGCATGTAAACGAATTGAAAGGGATGCGATCTCCTTTTGAACCTCTTCGGCGCGAGCCTTAGATTCGGCGCTCTTCTGACGTGTCAGTGGCGTAATGACCTGTTCGATCAAACCGATCTCACGATCTGCAGCTGACTTAAATGAACGTAGGTGGCGGGCTTCAATTCCAAAACCACCCATTTCGGTGACAGCTTTTGCAATCGCTAGGGCGTCGGAATCATAGTGACGTCCACGAGGTGCGATTAATCCATAACCTTCAAGTTCGACAAGTTGATCTTCAGCAAGGCCACTGTTTTTCAATAACTCTTCACGGGAAAGGCGCATCTCATTGACTTCGCCAAAGGCACTAGGAGCCATTTCGCCATCAATAGTTGCCAAACCGACTGCAGCCCTTGGAGATGGAACTCCACCAACTGCAGCAGGTTGAAGGCCGCGATCTATCGCATCAAGATTATCTTTGATGACCTTGAGTGGTAAGTACTGATCGCGTTGAGCAAGCAGTACATAACGCAAGCGCTCTAAATCTGAACTGGTGAACTTGCGATACCCCGACGGTGTGCGTTGCGGCTCAATCAAACCCTCAGATTCTAAGAAGCGAATCTTTGAAATTGTGATGTCCGCAAAATCTCCACGCAAACGGTTAAGGACTTCTCCGATGCTCAAATATGCGCGTGCTGGAACTGCCATGACTACTCCCCTAGTTGGAACCGACGAAAAGCAAATGAAACTTACCTATTTGAAACTCATCACCAGAAACAAGTACATGCTCGGTGACCGAAACATTGTTGATGTAGGTTCCGTTAAGAGAGCCTGCATCCTTTAAAACAAAACTGTTGCCCTCTTTAGAAATCGTTGCGTGTGTTCTAGAAACCGTAATGTCATCCAGGAAGATCGAACTAGATGCTGATCTACCAACTGAAACGCCCTCTGCAGTAACTAAGAACCGTGATCCTTTATTTGGCCCGCGAGCAATGAGAATCATCGCTTTTTCACCGGCTGAACTTTGAATCTGAGAGATAACAGCCCGGTCCTCTGGGGAAAGTAAGGCGAGCTGCTCTTCTAAATGATTTTTTGAAGGATCTGAAACTTCACGCAGACCCAAGTGGATTGTGGAAGTAAGTTCGTTCTGCGGTTGTTCTGAAGTCACTGCCCTACCTCCTTAAGGTCAACTTAAGGGTGACACTAGAGAGTTAGGCCAATAAGGTCAAGCGGTAATTTCGCCGTACTGAGCCGCTGAAAGTAGCTCTGTTGGAGCCACTGCGACCTCGATCTTTGCAAGCCAGCCCGCACCATAAGGGTCCGAATTGATTGTTTCCGGAGAATTAGATAGTGAGTCATTAACCGCGACGATAGTTCCAGTAACAGGCGCGTAAATCTCTGAAACACTCTTTGTTGATTCAACTTCACCGCACACTTTGCCCGCAGTTACAGCTTCCCCAACTGCCGGGAGTTGCACATACACAATGTCGCCGAGAGCAGCTTGTGCGTAATCAGTAATTCCCATTGTGTAAACAAGGTTCTCGGAAGACACCCATTCATGTTCCTTGGTATAGGAAAGTTCATTAGGAATTGATGACACTGTTTCCTCTCATCTGCGAAAATCCTTCGCGTGCGTAGCTAATACCTGTCGAAATGTAGAGGGCAATCCCCCAGATAGCAAAACTCCACCCCGCTACATAGGCGATGTTTCCCCAAGTCCCAGCAGATTGGGCAAGTAGCAGAAAGGGAAAGGCGTACAAAAGATTAAAGGTTGCAGCCTTACCAAGATACGTCACTGTGAAAGGTGGTATCCCTTTGCGATTCATCCCAAGAGTAATGACGGCCAGGATCAGATCGCGACCAATAATTAACGCGATCATCCACACGGGAACAATGTCCCGGATCAAGAAAACGATCAGAGTGGCAAGGATGTAAAGTCGATCAATAGCGGGATCTGCCAATTCGCCAAAACGCGAAGTCTGGTTCCAGGCACGAGCAATTTTTCCATCGAAGTAATCTGTGGCTCCCCCTACGGCCAAAACGACAATGGCCCAACCATCCGCCTCGATAACAAGGGTGAGATAAATGAAAAGCGGAATACCTAGAAAACGCAGAAAGGTCAGAGCATTCGGAACGCTGATCAAAGAGTGACTCATTCCTTGTCGCGCTCCTTAACCCGAACCGCCACCTGCACTGGGGTGCCAGGGAACTTAAACTCCTCGCGTAAACGACGTTCTATAAAGCGGCGATACGAGGCTTCGATCCAGCCGCTTGAGAAGACCACAAACTTTGGAGGCGCGATTCCGGCCTGCGTTGCGTAGTAGACCTTTGGCTGCTTTCCGCCACGAACAGGTGGCGGAGTCGCACCAATCAACGCACCTAGGAATGAATTCAACTTTGCCGTGGGAACTCTTCGTTCCCAACTATCAAGAGCTGTGCGCAGCGCCGG
>JBIIZP010000039.1:0-8010 GCA_044346215.1 Candidatus Planktophila sp. | reverse complement strand
ATAAATGCAGCGCGAGTGCGCGTTCTACGCAGAGCCGACAAGACGGGCTTGCCAGAAAACATTATTAGGGCTGATGTAAAAACTGCTCGCGGGATATCCCACGCCATTGCCGTAGCAAAGTGAAAAGTTATAAAGCGGCTTAGGTTTTCGTTTAAGTCGCCATTTGGCAGATATGACAGTTGCGTTGATGAACCCAGCGCCCAGGGCCAGAATTGAAGATCCATCAAGATTCCAAATACTTGTGCCGCAAAGATTGCATAAACAATCAGCAGCACAATTTCTCGATTTCCCCGCGTTGCTTTAGGTAAGAAACCAGCCATCAGGCCAATCCAAGCGGCAGCAAATACTTGGTAGCCAAGCCAGGGTCCAATTCCTCCCGTCAGTAATGCCGAAACAAACATGGAGATCATTCCTAAAAGAAAACCAAATGATGGTCCAAATACACGCGCACTTAAAATCAAAATAAACCACATAGGTTCGATGCCGACCGCACCTGCGCCCAAAGGTCTAAGTGCTGCAATCAGTGCGGATATAACTCCCAGTAGTGCAATTGATTTCGCATCTAGCTGTTGACTCGAAACCTGAAGCACAACGACAAGACAAGAAAATGCAACCGCTATCCAAAAGAACAGTTGTGTCTGAGGAAGATTCTCACCCACATAGAAAAAGGGCCAGAGAAAGCCTGCTGCGCTAAAAATTGATGCGACAAGTAAAACAAAAGCCGTATTTCGAGAAAAAGTAATTATGTTATTTGTTGTTTTCATGGCATTTCCTTGATGGCTGCAACAACATCTTTCACACTCAGCCATGGTTGAGGAGACATGACCTTGGCTACCTGCGGTGCAAATGCTGGCGATGAAAGCAGTACATCCAGCGTTGACCCATCAGCAACAATGTCTCCATCTGCGACAAAGATGACTCGGGTCGCAAGTTCAGCAACGAGCTCAACATCATGGGTTGCAAGCAGTACCGCTTTACCAAAGGTGGCAGCAAACTGAATCAGAATTCGAGTCAGTTGACTTTTTGCTTCGTAATCAAGTCCTCGAGTTGGTTCATCGAGAAGCAGAATAGTCGGGTTTGAAGACACGACAACGCTTAGAGCCAATCCAAGACGCTGCCCTTCTGACAAATCTCGTGGATGGGTAGTACCTGAAATTCCTGAAACAAGCTGCTCCAGTACCGACGAGGTTGTCCCAGCAGTTAATTCATTGTCGCGATCTGCTTGGTTGCACTCAATCTGCACAGATTGTCCATAGAGAAGATCACTTGGCTCCTGCGGGATAAAACCGATTTTTTGGCGGCGCATTTTGCCTTGTAAATCAGAAGGGTTATCTCCCAATACGAGAATTTTTCCTGACTGAACGGGACTAACACCTGCAATGGCTTTTAGAAGAGAGCTTTTTCCAGCGCCATTTCTGCCCATCACAGCAACTATTTCGCCCGCATTAATCTTTGAAGAAACATTATTGAGAGCGGTCTTGTCTCCATATTTGACGCTCAGATTTTCGATAGAAATAATTGCATCACCGGTCTTCGATTCATTACTTTTTTGTTCCTGTGTTGGCAGTTCTCGAAACGCCGTTGTCATTCTGCGCATCTCTCGCACCGTTAGACCTATTTCCTTTAATCCCAGCACTTTAGCTAAATGCACGATGGGAGGCGCGATCGGGGAGTTCAGCAAAATTTCTTCGGGGGTGCCCACATTTGCAATGCCCGCCCCGTTGATGTGAACAATTCTGTCTGCGAATTGGATAACTCTTTCCAGTTTGTGTTCGGCAATCACCACGGTTAAACCCAAGTCATGTACTAAACGATGCAGAATGGATAGAACTTCTTCCGCTGCTATTGGGTCAAGCGCGCTTGTTGGTTCATCTAAAACTAAGACTTTCGGATGTGTGACCAGGGCAGCGCCTATTGCAACCCGTTGTTGCTCGCCTCCGCTTAAAGTTGCGATGGATCTATTACGAAGCGGGGCAAGACTCAAAAGATCTAAAACTTCTTCAACGCGCTTTCGCATTACATCATTAGGAAGGTTGAGTACCTCCATACCAAAAGCGAGCTCTTCTTCAACCGTGTCAGCCACAAAACCATTAGCTGGATTTTGACCCACGATTCCAATCAGATGTGCCATAGCCCCAGGTTTTGCAATCTGTGTGGAAACACCGTTGACGCTCACATCTCCGGCCAAAATTCCTCCGGTGTGATGAGGAACCAGTCCGTTGATCAAACGCAATAACGATGATTTACCCGAACCAGTTGGTCCAATAACAAGGACCAATTCACCCTCGTCAATTGTTAGGTTCAAATCTTCTAAAACAGTTGTTGTTGAGTTCGGATAGATCAGTGATACATGTGAAAACTTAATCATGAGATCACCAGTACACATAGCGCCGATGCAACAACAAGTGAATCCTTTAGTTTCCACGAGATAGGGCGGTAGCGCGAGCGTTTTTTGCTAACTCCGTAACCACGACTATCCATCGCAGCAGCCAAATCAAGGGACCTAGCAAGAGATTCTTCCAGCAAAGGAATAGCAACTCGCTTCCACGAAGTAAATCCTTTGGTGCTCTGCCCACGCAACCGTTGAGCCATTCGAATTCTCTTTACCGATGAAACGATTTGCGGCAGTACCGAAGTTGCAATTACGACCGCAACCCCAAACTCGTAAATGTATACGGGCAGAACTCGTAGCAAGCGATGTGGACTTGTAAGGGATGCAGCCGCCCCAAAGATTACGATGATGGAACAAATCAGCAGACCCTCTGTTAGAGATGAAGAAAATCTTTCCCAGGTGACAACGCCTCCGATGCGTATTCCAGGCATCCACGAAGGCAGTGGCACGATTGGTAGTTGGAAAATCTGAGTACCAGGAATCGGAACACCAATCGTAATTCCTATAAAAGTTCGAATAGCCAAAATCCAGACAGAAAGTTTTAAGGTCCAATCAAAACTCTTAGCCCACGGCGCGTCGTCTCTTATTGAGAAAACAGTGACCATGACCGCACCCAGGCATGAAAGAGTGAACCATGTGCTATCGAAACGCAGAATGGCAATTGCCAAACCGATAGCCCATAGCCACCAAGTGAATGGGTGCAGCGATGGCTTAGTCATTAACTATTTTTTGATAAGCGCTTTAGGGGTTGGTATTTCCACACCACACTCTTTTGCAGGGTAGCCATTAAGTCCGCAGATAAGTCCTGAACCTGCTGCGCGAATTTTTGTCACTTGCCCCAACACATCGATTCCTTGAGATTCCTTTGCAACTCGGACGCAGGTTGTAACTGTTTTCTTGACCTTTTCACCCTTGGGTGCATATGCCGAAGATCCAAAGTCGATAACTAATCCAATTCTCTTAGTGTCCTTGTCAGCCTTCACACCAGCGCAGATGCGTTTGAAATCGGGCTTTACGCGCGGCTGGACAGAGGGAATGTCATCCGAGCTAAATACGAATGACCAACCTTCAACTGAACCATCGGCGACATCAACCGTTGGTCCTGTCATGGCAGCAGTCCAGACAGTTTTTCCTGGGGCTGCTTGGAAATATCCCCAGTAGCGCCAGCCTTTTTCGGCAGCTTGCGCAGAAGGAGTAACAAATGTGGAGGTAAGAATTATTGCTAGAACTATTTTGAATTTCATTGCTGTGTAGCCTCTCAAAAGAAAGAGTCTCACAGGGAGTGAACCGCACCAAAGGTATGACAGCGCCAATACATTTGGTGTCAGGAGCACACCCCGCAAACCTCGGCGGGTGTTTGTCTCATCTCGTTCTAATGGGTAATCCGACTTATCGAATTCAAGAGATTTACTCTTTGAACGATTTACGGTTGCGGGTCAGCGTCGG
This sequence comes from Candidatus Planktophila sp., assembly GCA_044346215.1. GTDB lineage: Bacteria > Actinomycetota > Actinomycetes > Nanopelagicales > Nanopelagicaceae > Planktophila. Next base: position 4,172 of record JBIIZP010000039.1, on the reverse strand, counting down.
ATTTTCACCGAACTTCCCCCAGTAGAGGAGCTATTAAGTTGTGAGCGAACCAAACCACAATGGATTGGGGTTGGCAACTAGGCGCGCACGGCCTACTCTCTTGGGATGGAATACAGACGCCTTGGCAGTACCGGAATGTACGTTTCTGAAATTGCATACGGAAACTGGATAACACATGGAAATCAGATCGAATCAGAGGCTGCAATCAAATGTGTCAGGGCGGCACTTGATGAGGGAATCACTACTTATGACACTGCAGATGTCTATGCCGGAACTAAGGCTGAAACAGTTCTGGGTAAAGCTCTCAAGGGTGTTCGCCGCGAATCCTATGAACTTTTCACAAAGGTTTACTGGCCAACAGGTGCAGGAAAAAATGACCGCGGGCTATCTAGAAAACACATTATCGAATCATGTAACGCATCCCTGAAGCGCTTACAGACCGATCACATTGATTTGTATCAGATGCATAGATTTGATTATGAAACTCCGCTTGAAGAATCCTTGAGCGCTTTTGATGATCTGATTCGGGCGGGCAAGGTCCATTACATTGGTTTCTCCGAATGGAGCGCTTCGCAGATTAAGTCAGCATTAGCTATTCAAGATGCACGTGGCTACAACCGTTTTGTTTCTAGCCAGCCTCAATATTCAGCTCTGTGGCGAGTTATCGAAGCTGAAGTTGTTCCGCTTTCCCAGAAGGAAGGAATCGGACAGATTGTTTGGTCTCCTATGGCTCAAGGTGTACTGACTGGAAAGTATTTGCCAGGCAAGAAAGCACCAGCGGGATCTCGAGCAACAGATAAAGGTAGCGGTGCCAACATGATTAAGGGTTGGTTACGTGAAGAGGTTTTAGAAGCTGTTCAAAACCTTAAACCAATTGCGGATCAAACCGGATTAACAATGTCTCAATTAGCGATTGCTTGGGTGCTACAAAATCCAAATGTTTCTTGTGCGATCATGGGTGCGACAAAACCAAAACAGGTTAAAGAAAATGTAAAGGCTGCAGGCGTAAAGCTAGATACAGATGTTATGAAAGCAATCGATAAAGCGCTAGGAAATCTTCCAGAACGCGATACTGCAAAGACTGTTAGCCCAAATCCAAGGGCTTAAATCTTTTCTAGTCGATCGAGTCACCCACTTTTACTTGCGGGTGTGGAGCACGCAATCTACGCATTTGCGTGGATCGTAACCATGCATACATTCCTAGACCCTTTGTAGATGTTCCAGGAAACTTCAACGCAATAGCTTTACGAATCTTTCGGGAAAGAAAGAATCCATCGATTACTGCCAGGACTAGAACGGCATACATCAAAACCACAGCTCCAATTTGCACCTCTGGCATTGGAAAGAGTGTGAGAACTAAAACAACAAAAATCACTGGCAAGAAGTACTCGCCAGTGGATCTGCGGGAATCAACAAAGTTACGCACATAGCGTCTTGCAGGACCGCGGTCGCGTGCTGGCAACGCTGACTCGTCACCGCGTAAATACGCAGCGCGTTGTGCCACACGGCTTTGACGAGCTAACGCCTTTGATGCGCGCTTTTGATCCTTTGTCACGACGGGAGCCAAAGATGAAACCTTGCGCTTTGATTCTGCTTCTTTACGCGTTGGGGTCGGACGACCTTTACCTTCGCTAGTTGTCCCTTTGCCGTCATTAGTTGTCATAGGGACAACTATAGAGCCCGACTCCTAACGCCCTCGACTCGCAGCAGCCCTGTGCGGGGAGTAGGATTGATGGGTAGTCAATTAAGGGGAGCAATAATGACAACAGAAGCAACAACAACAGGAATTTCTCTAACGGATGTAGCCGCATCAAAGGTATCGGCGCTTCTTGCGCAAGAGGGTCGCGATGACCTGAACCTTCGTGTTGCCGTCCAACCTGGAGGTTGCTCTGGTCTTAAGTACCAGCTGTACTTTGATGACCGTAATATGGACGGCGACATCATTCGCGAATTCGGCGCAGTAAAGGTGATTACAGACAAGATGTCTGACCCATACCTATCTGGCGCAACTATCGATTTTGTAGACACAATCGAAAAGCAAGGCTTCACAATTGATAATCCAAACGCAGCAGGATCTTGTGCCTGCGGCGATTCATTTAACTAAACACTTGCCTTCAACACATTAGTATCCCTACATGAAAATTGGTGTAGCGGGTTCGGTAGGTCTTGACCATTTAATGACTTTCTCCGGAAAGTTCACCGATTCACTGGTTGCAGGTTCCCTTGAAAAAGTTTCGCTCAGTTTCCTTGTTGATAGTTTGGATGTACGCCGCGGCGGCTGTGCGGCAAACATTGCATATGGAATGGGCGTACTTGGATTAAATCCGATTTTAATTGCCGCCGTTGGCAAAGACTGGGCGGATTATGAAGCTTGGTTGACTCGTCATGGTGTAGATACTTCACATGCATTGGTATCGACAACCCTTCATACCGCGCACTTTGTAGTAACCACGGATCAGGACCTGAACCAGATTGCATCGTTTTTTCCAGGTGCAATGTCTGAAGCTCGCAATATTGAATTAAGTCCCATCATGGAAAAAGCAGGTCGCCTGGACATGATGGTTATTTCACCTGATGACCCTGAAGCGATGCTTCGTCATTCTGATGTCTGCCGTGAGTTGGGAATACCTTTTGCTGCAGACCCTTCACAACAGATGGCACGTATGTCAGGTGATGAAATCAAGTTGTTAATTGAAGGTGCCTCGTACCTGTTTCTGAACGAGTACGAACTCGCACTAGCAATGCAAAAGACTGGGTGGAGCGATAGAGAAATCTTAGAACGAGTGAAATACAGAGTTGTGACGCTTGGTTCCAAGGGCGCGAAAGTAGAAAGTGCAGCAGGGGAGTTCGTTCAAGTTACCTGTCCACAAGAGAAATCAAAAACCGATCCGACTGGCGTAGGTGATTCATTCCGCTCTGGGTTTATTGCAGGTCTGGCTTGGGGAGTTTCCCATGAACGATGTGCTCAATTGGGTGCGCTCATCGCGACCTACGTCATTGAGACTCTAGGAACTCAGGAGTATCGATTTACCAATGTGCAGTTTGTAGAACGCTTTGCCGAGGCCTATGGGCGGTCGGCAGCTGATGAGATCGCTGCACACCTTAAGTAATGTGAGCAGTGCCACCCCTCGCCGAGAATAGGCTCGTGTCACGCTTGGAGGGTTTTCAAACTATCCTTACCCCATGTCCCGACGCACAGTTTTGAGCCGTAGTAAGGCCTTGCTTCTTCTGGCCCCAATTTTGTTTTTAACTGGTTGCTCACAAGTGTCAGGCTTAGGTTTTGAAGAGGGCGTTACAAGCGTTAATGACCAATCTTTATCCTTGTGGCAAGGCGCATGGATCGCTGGCGGCGTAGTTGGTGTCTTCACTTTAATTCTTATTTTATGGCCTGCAATTTTTCATCGCGGAAAAAAAGATGATCCATCTTTTCCAAAGCAAACGCAGTACAACGTTCCTGTTGAAGTTGCATACACAGTCATTCCCTTCATAATTGTTGCAGTTCTGTTTTATTACACTGCACAAAAGCAAACGATCATCACTGAAAAGACAACAACGTATGCCCATGAAATCACTGTTGAAGGTTTTCAGTGGTCTTGGCAGTTTGGATATCCAGAGGCAGGGCCAAAGGCGGTTGTAACCGGAACTCCAGAACAGACTCCAACTTTGGTTGTTCCACTAGGTGAGCGTGTTCGTTACACACTTACAGCCAATGATGTCGTCCATGGATTCTGGATTCCAGCCTTCATGATTCAGATGCAAAATCTTCCAGGATTAACAAACAGTTTAGAATTTACAGCCAACAAGTTAGGCGAGTTTCCAGGGCGATGCAATATTTTGTGTGGACGAAACCACTCGCAAATGTTGTTTAAGGTGAAAGTAGTTACTCCAGCAGAATTTGATGCATATCTTGAAACACTTAAGGGAGGCCAAGCATGACGACATACGCCGAAAGGTCAACAACGGCCGTAAGTGGTCCAGCGCCAACACCTAAGGGAAAGTCATTGGTAAAGTGGATTACTTCAACTGACCACAAGACCATCGGTTATTTGTATTTACTCACATCATTTGCTTGGTTCCTCATTGGAGGAGTTTTAGCCCTTGCTTTGCGCGCAGAATTGGCACGCCCAGGAATGCAATTCCTTAGTAATGAGCAGTACAACCAGATTTTCACG
>JBIIZP010000038.1:0-8136 GCA_044346215.1 Candidatus Planktophila sp. | reverse complement strand
GGAATCCATGGACCATAAACCCGATATCCATACCTTTGGCCAGGCCGAACCCCGGCAAGGTAGCCGTGCCAGATTGGACCGTTGCGATGAGACATGGCGTAGCGGGTTTCTACAAACTTTCCATTGACCTCGTTAAACAGGCAGAGCTCAACGGCATCGGCGGCGTTGCTCCAGATCGCAAAGTTGGTTCCGCCATCGGTAACGGTTGCGCCAAGGGTTCGCGGATCTGCAGGAAGCATGGTGGGTATCTTGCCGTGGATGGGGGTAAAAGGTGGGGTTTACAACTGTGATTGAAGTAGCCAATTGGGGTTACTCACCAGTAACCTTTGGTTATGAAAATCGCCGTTTGCGTAAAGCAGGTCCCGGATTCATGGGCTGAAAAGAAGATGGTCAATGGAATTCTCGATCGTGAAAATGTAGATGCAGTTCTCAATGATCTTGATGAATATGCCGTTGAAGAAGCGCTGCGTATTGCAGAGGCTCATGGTGGAAATGAAGAAAGTGGCCCCAACACTGTAACTGTCATTTCTATGGGACCAGAGCGAGCAACTGAGGCGGTTCGCAAAGCCCTATCAATGGGTGCAAATGATGCAATCTTGATCACCGATGCAAAACTTGCAGGTGCTGATGCGCTCGCAACTTCAGCTGTTCTTGCAGCGGTTATTGAAAAAGGTGGATTTGATCTTGTTCTTTGCGGAACAGAATCAACTGATGCACGTATGAGCGTTGTTCCTGCAATGCTTGCTGAACGACTAAACGCTGCGCAGTTAACATTTGCTTCAAAGGTCGAAGTTGATCCAGCAGCACAGAAAGTTTCAATTACTCGAGTAACTGAAGCCGGCGTTGATGAAATGCATGCGCAGTTCCCGTGTGTGATTTCTGTGGTCGAAAAGATTAACGAGCCACGTTATCCATCATTTAAGGGAATCATGGCGGCCAAGAAAAAAGTAATTGACAGTAAAGATTTGGCTGCAGTCGGAATATCAGTTGATTCGGCCTGGTCCTTAGTCGCAGATTCTTCTCCACGTCCAGCTCGAGCAGCTGGAATCAAAGTCACTGATGAGAACGCCGCAGATCAAATGGTTTCATTCCTAGCAGAAAAGAAGTTGATATGAGCAATGTGTTGATTTTGGCTGACTTTATTAGTTCAAAAGCCACAAAGACCAATGCAGAACTAGCAACTGCCGGTGCGCGTATTGGCGAGGTAACAGCGGTTGTTTTAGCACCTGCCGGAAAAGGCGCAGCAATGGCTGCTGACATCAACAAAGGACCAGTATCAAAAATTGTTGTTGTTGAATCCGATGCATTTGTAAATAACGGCGTGGCCGCAGTTGCAGATGTACTTGCCCAGATTATTGCTGCCCAATCACCAGCTGCGGTGTTGATCGCATCTCATGCTTTCGGCAAAGAGGTTGCGGCTCGTACTGCGATTAAGAGCGGTTCAGGAATCATCACAGATGCGGTAGATGTTTCTGCCGATGTAACTGCGACGCAGTTAGTTTTTGGTGGCTCGACAACTGTTCACTCAAAGGTTTCGCACGGAACTCCGATCATTACAGTTCGCCCGAATTCAATTGATGCAAATGTTACGGCTGCAACACCTGCAGTTGAAACTTTGTCACTTCAGGTTTCAGATTCATCTAAGAAGGCCACGGTTACTTCAACACAACCTCCGGTTCAGGGTGGACGTCCAGAGCTGACTGAAGCAAATATTGTTGTTTCAGGTGGGCGTGGAACCAACGGTGATTTCTCTGCGGTTGAAGGTTTTGCAGATTCTCTAGGAGCTGCAGTCGGTGCATCACGTGCGGCAACAGATGCGGGCTGGTACCCACATTCATACCAAGTAGGACAAACCGGAAAAACCGTTAGCCCTCAGCTTTATGTTGCCTGTGGAATTTCAGGTGCGATCCAGCATCGTGCAGGAATGCAGACAAGTAAAACGATCGTTGTCATCAATAAAGACCCTGAAGCGCCACTGTTTGAAATCGCAGATTTCGGCGTAGTGGGCGACTTGTTTGCCGTGCTACCTAAGGCAACGGAAGGCGTTAAAGCCCACAAGTCATAGACTTAGGCCTGTGCCTTCAATCTATGTAGACCATGCAGCAACGACACCATTGTCGCCTGCTGCATTTAAGGCCATTTCTTCACAGCTTCAAGAACTTGGTAACCCTTCGAGTCTGCATACTCATGGACGCGCTACCCGTAAATCTTTAGAGGATGCTCGTGAAGCTATTGCGGGCGAAGTCGGATCCCTTGCATCTGAAGTAATTTTTACCGCATCTGGAACAGAGGCAAACAACATAGCTCTAAAGGGTTTGTGGTGGAACGGCAAAGCGCACGGCAAGAAAGTTGTTGTCATTTCTTCCATCGAGCACCACGCAATTTTGGATCCAGCACATTGGCTTGAAACCCATGAAGGCGCAGAAGTAATTCTTGTCCCAGTTAATGTTCACGGCGTTATCGATCTTGAATTTTTACGAGAACTAATCTCTGAGCGTGGCCATGAAATCGCTGTGATTTCGATTATGCATTCCAATAATGAAACCGGTGTTATTCAACCGATTAGTGAAGTTGTAGCAATGGCTGGGGATATTCCGGTACATACCGACGCGGTACAAAGTTTCAAAAAGGTTCCTCTGTCATATAAAGATCTTGGTGTAACAGCCTTGACGTTGAGCGCTCACAAAGTTGGTGGGCCACTGGGAATAGGTGCCTTAATTTTGCGTCGCGCCTACGAAATTCCAGCCTTGCTTCATGGCGGCGGACAAGAGCGCGAAATTCGAAGTGGTACTTTAAATGCACCTAGCATCGTTGCTTTTGCTGCAGCATCATCCGAGCCCTACCCAAGTGCTGCCGTACAAGCTCTTCGAGACAATTTTGTTCAATCACTTATTACAGCAATCCCTGATGCCTACATCAACGGGGGAGCACTTCAGCGATTGCCAGGGATAGTTAACGTAACTTTTCCGGGGACACAAAGTGACACCCTGTTACTGCTTTTGGACAACGCGCATGTGTCAGCGTCAACAGGTTCTGCATGTAGCGCAGGTGTTCATGAGGCAAGTCATGTACTTCTGGCGATGGGACATAACGAAACTACAGCTCAGTCATCGTTGCGCTTTTCATTCGGGGCAGAATCTACGCAGGCAGATGTGGATTTTGTAATGTCAGTGCTTCCCGATGTAATTGCTACAGGACGGGCGGCGAACAACATATGAAATTAATCGCAGCGATGAGCGGTGGAGTTGATTCAGCAGTAGCTGCTGCCCGCGCAGTAGAAGCTGGTCACGATGTAATTGGCGTTCATTTGGCGTTGGCTGCGAACCCCCAAAAGTATCGATCAGGTGCGCGGGGATGTTGCACCATTGAAGATTCACATGATGCACGCAGAGCCGCCGATGTAATCGGTATCCCTTTCTACATTTGGGATATGGCTGAAGAGTTTCATGATGGTGTCGTCGAAGATTTTCTTGCTGAATACTCTGCAGGCAGAACGCCCAATCCATGTTTACGTTGTAATGAAAAGATTAAGTTTGCAGCCGTTTTAGATCGTGCCCGTGCAATGGGCTTTGATGGTGTGGTCACTGGTCACTATGCACGTACCGAAATTGGGCGAAACGGAAAAACTCTGCATCGCGCTGTGGATCATTCAAAAGATCAGTCCTATGTTTTATCAGTTCTTACAGTTGAACAAATTAACGGGGCAATCTTTCCTTTGGGGGATACCACCAAGGTAGACATACGCGCCGAGGCAGAACGCCGCGGATTAGCTGTTGCGCAAAAGCCAGATAGTCATGACATTTGTTTTGTGCCATCAGGTGACAATGCTGGTTGGCTTCGAGATCGTCTGGGCAGCGAAGTTGGCCCGATAGTTGATCAAGATGGAAATAAGATTGGCGAACACAAAGGTGCTTACACCTACACAATTGGTCAGCGAAAAGGTTTAGGCCTGACGGTTCCAACGGCAGATGGATCACCGCGCTTTGTATTAAAGATTGAACCTGTTACAAACACTGTTGTGGTGGGAGCCCGTGAAGATTTAGCAATCACAACAATGCGTGGTGAACGCCCAGTGTGGTGTGGTCCAGCGGTTACATCAGAAGTTCTAGAAGGCTTTGTTCAAGTGCGCGCTCATGGTGCCGCCTTGCCGTGCACCTATTTCTTTGATGGAACCTTGCTGGTAGCCATTCTTGAAGAGCCACTACTGGGCCTTGCAACAGGGCAAGCAATGGTTATTTATGATGGTGATCGCGTAGTGGGATCGGCAACTATTTGTGAGACAGAATGAATAGCAAAGCCCGTCACCGTATGACCGAGCTGATCAACGAAATCCGGGATCACCAGTTTAAATATTATGTTTTAGATCAACCAACAATCACAGATGCACAATTTGATGCACTATTGCGTGAATTGCAGACGCTAGAAGATAAAAATCCAGAGCTACGTGAACCAGATTCACCAACTGCCCATGTCGGCGGGGGTTTTTCGACACAATTTGAACAGCGGGATCACATCGAAAAAATGATGAGTTTGGACAATGTCTTTGATGCTGATGAGTTAACGCAATGGTTTGATCGGGTCGAAAAAGATATTTCTAGCCCGCAGTATCTTTGCGAAGTAAAAGTTGATGGTCTTGCAATTAATCTCACCTACGAAAATGGCGTTCTCGTCCGTGGATTGACTCGAGGCAATGGCGTAACTGGCGAAGATGTGACACTCAATGTCAAGACGATTAAGAATCTGCCCCATCAATTAAAGGGCGATTCATCACCGGCCTTGATAGAAGTTCGCGGAGAAGTCTTCTTTCCGATTGCCGCATTTAATGAGCTCAATGACTCACTAGAAGAGGCAGGAAAGCAACTCTTTGCAAATCCCAGAAATGGTGCAGCCGGGTCTCTTCGACAAAAGGATCCACGAGTAACTGCGTCCCGACCGCTATCGGTTGTAGTTCATGGCGTTGGAGCTCGTACCGGTATTTCATTTGAATCTCAAAGCAGTGCCTATGAAGTGCTAAAGAGTTTAGGTTTACCAACTAGTGATCGCTTTAAAGTCTGCGGTACTCGCGCAGAAGTGCAAAAGTTTATTCAATTCTATTCCGACCATCGCCATGATGTGGAACATGAAATTGATGGCGTAGTAATTAAGGTTGATTCATTGTCGCAACAACAGCAGTTAGGCTTTACTTCAAGGGCTCCAAAGTGGGCAATTGCATATAAGTATCCACCTGAAGAAGTGACGACCCTCCTGCTAGATATCAAGGTTAGCGTCGGAAGAACAGGAAGAGTTACACCTTTTGCATTTATGGAGCCCGTAAAAGTTGCTGGATCTACAATTACAAATGCAACCTTGCATAACGCCGAAGAAATTGTTCGCAAAGGCGTGTTAATTGGAGACACAATTGTTATTCGCAAAGCTGGCGATGTGATTCCCGAGGTCCTTGGCCCCGTCATTGATAAGCGAAAGGGCACAGAACGCGCATTTGTTATGCCAACTCATTGCCCAGATTGTGGCTCTGAACTACGCGCCATGAGCCAAGGCGATGTTGATATTCGGTGCCCAAATACCCAAAGCTGTCCAGCACAACTTCGTGAGCGAATTTATTATATCGGATCCCGAGCAGCATTAGATATTGATGTATTAGGTTACGAGGCAGCATCAGCATTGCTTGATGCAAAGATTATTGACGATGAATCTGATCTATTTGATCTCACCAAAGAAAAACTTGTCACTTCAACTTTCTTTACCAAAAAGGATGGAACACCTGCGGCCAACGTAGATAAGTTGCTATCAGCGCTAGAAGATGCCAAGAATCGTCCGCTGTGGCGCACATTAGTTGCACTATCTATCCGTCACGTTGGCCCAACCGCTGCGCAAGGTTTAGCAACTGCACTTGGCTCAGTAAAAGCTATTTCGCAGTCAAGTGCGCAAGAGTTAGCAGACATTGATGGAGTTGGACAGATTATTGCCGAATCTATTGTCGAATGGTTTGGTGTGAAGTGGCATAAAGAGATTATTACAAAGTGGGAAAAAGCTGGTGTGTGCATGGTTGTGCAGCAAACCGAACAACTGCCGCAAACATTGGCAGGGCTTACCTTTGTTGTTACCGGTGGTCTTGAATCATTTACCCGAGATGGGATTTCGGAAACCATTACAGCCCATGGCGGTAAGCCAACTTCCTCAGTATCAAAGAAAACTGACTATGTATTAGTAGGAAGTGATCCGGGTTCAAAGCTGGCAAAAGCACAAGAATTAGGTGTGCCAGTAATCGATGAAGCCAGATTTAAAGAGCTATTGGCCGGTAAGTAGTAGTATTCCAACCATGATCACTCTTGCCAGCGAGGTTACTCGCGAACTTCCAGCCTCACCACTGTTTTTCGGAGTCTTCACATTTGTCGTGATGTCACTCTTTTTGTATTTAGTACTTCGCCTAGACCGAGACTAATTTGTCTCGAGTAGGTATTTACGGAGGAACTTTTGATCCGATTCATTTGGGTCATCTGCATGTAATTACCCAACTGATTGAAAAAGATTTAGTTGACGAATTATTGGTTATTCCCGCCGGCATTCCTCTACTTCGCGAGAACGCCCCAATTGCAACAGGTCAACAACGACGCACTATGTGTCAATTAGCTGTGGCTGAATTGCCGTCAGAAATTGCAGCCAAAGTTCAAGTTAATCCAATCGAAATCCTGCGAACCGGTCCAAGCTATGCAATTGATACCGTTGAAGCCGTAGCTCAAAATTATCCGAATGACACAATTGTTTTAGTCGTTGGCCAAGATGCAGCAGAAAAATTGAATCAATGGCACCGCATCGATGAACTTCGCGGCATGGTCGAATTCTTAATCATCGCAAGACCTGGGCATACAGGTGATGGGGTTGATATCGGTGCTTTAGATGTTGCGGCCACCACAATTCGTCAAGGTTTGAGCGCAGAGGTTTCGTCATCGGTAGCCGCATTTATACGAGAGAATAACCTCTATGACAATTAGCAGCAGAACTCTAGAGATTACCCAAGTAGCCGCCAAGGCTGCGATCGACAAGATTGCAGTAGATGTTGTGGCGCTGGATCTTTCAGATCAGTTAGTTCTAAACGAAGTTTTCTTAATCGCAACAGGTCAAAATGAAGCACAAGTTGATTCGATTGCAGATGAAGTAGAACGTCAACTTGCAGCGATTGGCGACAAGCCAATTCGCCGCGAACATGGTGCTGAATGGATTTTGCTTGATTACTCAGATTTAGTAGTTCATGTACAAAGCGCCGAACTTCGTAAGTACTACATGTTGGACCGCTTATGGAATGACTGTCCGACAATTGAATTAGAAGCAGTGAGGGAGGCCGCAGTTAATGGCCGCTAATCGCATTCTGTTGTGGCGCCACGGCCAGACTGATTGGAATGTTGTGAATCGTTTTCAAGGTCACTCAGATATTGACCTTAATGAAGTAGGACGTTTCCAAGCCCAACATGCCGCTCAAATTCTTGCGGGCATGAAACCCACCATGATTGTTTCAAGTGATCTATGTCGTGCGCGCGATACCGCACAATCTTTAGCGAAGCTAACCGGTCTTACCGTTTCAATTGATGAAGACCTTCGTGAAACAAATGGTGGCTTATGGGAAGGAAAAACTGGTGCTGAAAATCGCGCCGAAGATTTCCATAACTTTATTCGTTGGATTGATGGTGAAGATAATCCTGCAGGCACAACGGGTGAACGTCGTAGCGAAGTTGCAGACCGTGCAGTTCGAGCCATCAAAAAAGCTTTAGGAGAAAAAACAGATCAATTATTGGTTGTTGCAACCCATGGCGGAACAGCGCGTTGCATCTTGGGTTCCTTGCTCGAACTTCCCATGCCTCGTTGGGGCGTGATTGGTGGGTTGTCTAATGCGTCGTGGTCTATTTTAGATCGCAATCCGCGACAGTGGAATTTAATTGAACATAATGCTTTCTCAATTCCAGAGCCTGTATATGGAGAAGAAAGTGGTGCAACTCCTGCATAAAGGCGCTCCGCAGTAAATGCGGTAAGGTCTGCACTCGCACAAAAATTGGGGCTATAGCGCAGCTGGTAGCGCACCTGCATGGCATGCAGGGGGTCAGGGGTTCAAATCCCCTTAGCTCCACGTATGAATAACAACGT
>JBIIZP010000037.1:0-8211 GCA_044346215.1 Candidatus Planktophila sp. | reverse complement strand
GTGACCAAGCTGGCCGTCAAAAGCGGTACTTCATTTCGATGATGATTCGAACCGCCTGCTTTATCTTGACCGTTATCTTGCCTAGCCCTTATCGCTGGTACGCCTTGGCTGGCGCAGTGACACTTCCTTATTTCGCGGTTGTCATCGCAAACGCGGGGCGAGAAACCGTTTCAAGAGGATCTGACATCGTAGAAGACAAACCATTAGCACTCGATTAATTCATGTCCTCTGAAGCAAAAACGAAAGAGCCTTGGTCTTTATTCAAATCCTTTATTGCGCTGGCCTTGGTTGTTTTGTGCATATGGGCCGCTAACTGGCAATACACGCGGGGCGTGGATAGAAGCGCAAGGAATGATGTCATAGAAGAACGCCTCGCTCGCTCGCCGATTGAATTATCAAACAGAGATGCTGACCCAGTCAAAAATGAGTGGCAAATGGTGAGTGCTAGTGGAAGTTTTGATGCAAATCAACAAATTCTGCTTCGTAATCGATATTGGGAAGGAAAATACGGATACGAAGTTTTGACCTTATTTACAAGTGTTACCGGCGAAAAGTTTTGGGTGGATCGTGGTTGGGTTCAGGCAGGTGCGACAGCAACTACACCTCCAGTAGTACCCGAAGTTCCTGCAGGAACTGTAGGCATCACCGGTAGATTTCGTTTGGACTCTTCCTTACCTCGAGGTTCATTCTTTGCATTACCTGGAGATGGACAAGGTTTAGTTTCTGAACTCAATGCGCAGTCACAATTAGACACAGAAAAGTTTTACATCAATCTATTGAGTGGATCTGTGCCTGCTCTGACCCCAGCTGCACCGGCACAACTTCCGCCACTTAGCGATGGACCACACATGGCCTATGCACTTCAGTGGCTCTTTTTCGGAGGGTTGATTATTTACGGCCGAATATTAATTCGCCGCACCCGTTAAATCCTGACGGCTGTACAGTTCGGAATACAAACCACACTTTGATACCAATTCATCATGGGTTCCACGTTCGACAATTGATCCTTTTTCTAATACCAGAATCTGATCGGCATCACGAACAGTGCTTAAGCGGTGAGCAATGACAATACTTGTGCGTCCCTTTAGTGCCGTTTGTAGCGCTGCATGAACTAACTGCTCGTTTTCTGAATCGAGATGCGCTGTTGCCTCATCCAGGATTACGACAGATGGAGATTTAAGCAGCAGGCGTGCGATAGCTAGGCGTTGTTTTTCTCCACCAGAGAGACGATGTCCCCGCTCTCCCACCATTGTTTCGAAACGATTAGGTAAAGACTCGATCAGCTTCCAAATTTGCGCAGATTTACAAGCTTGAATCATCTCTTCTTCGGTTGCGTCCTGCTTTGCATACCGAAGGTTCTCGGCAATGGTTTCGTGAAATAGATGCGCATCTTGCATTACAACACCGATTGAATCTCGAAGTGATTCCAAGGTCAGATCACGGATGTCATGGCCATCAATTGAAATGGAACCCTCAGATACATCGTAAAGACGCGGCAACAAAGCACTGATGGTTGTTTTTCCAGCACCTGACGGCCCGACAAGAGCGGTCATGGTTCCAGGGGCAGCAACGAAAGAGAGATCACGTAAAACTTGACCACTCTGAACGGTTTCAGCCTTTGCCACTGATTCAAGTGAAGCAAGTGAAATTTCTTCAGCGCGAGGATAAGAGAAATTAACATTCTTGAACTCAATACGAGGTTCGGTAGTCTTCAAAACTACTGCGTTGTCACGGTTCTTCACCATTGGTTCTAGATCCAGTACTTCAAAGACTCGTTCAAATGAAACAAGTGAAGTCATTACATCAATGCGCACATTAGAAAGTGCGGTTAATGGACCGTACAAGCGAGCGAGTAAAGCTGTGATTGCAAGAAGCGTTCCAACCGTTACTCCACCTTCAATTGCAAGGTGTCCGCCGATGCCGTACGCAAAAGCCGTTGCAATGGCCGCAACACTTGTCAGGGCGATAAAAAACAATCGATTTAGCATGGCCATCTTGATGCCAATGTCTGCCACCCGACGAGCACGACTTCTGAAGTACTCGCGTTCGCGATCTGGTTCTCCGTACAGTGCCACAAGCATTGCTCCGGAAACATTGAAGCGCTCAGTCATAGTGCTAGACATCTCGGCATTTACGCCAAAAGATTCCCGGGTGAGTGATTGCAATCTGCGGCCAACCCACTTGGTAGGGATAAGAAAGACTGGCAAAAGCAAGAGAGAGAAGATGGTTATCTGCCACGAAAGAATCAGCATTGTGATTGTTACTAGAAAGAGACTGACAACGTTGCTGACAACACCTGACAAAGTGGCGGTAAATGCTTGTTGAGCTCCGATTACATCAGAGTTGATTCGAGAAATGAGTGCACCAGTTTGGGTACGTGTGAAAAAGGCGATTGATTGCTTTTGAACATGAGCAAACACCAATGATCGAAGATCATAGATAAGACCTTCTCCGATTCGAGAAGAAAAGTAGCGACCCAACATGTTGATCGCGGCATCTGCAATTGCCAATAAGCCGACAAGAATTGCAAGATTTGTGACAACAGATGGATCCTTGGGAATTACACCTTCGTCAATAAGTCTTTTCAGAAGTAAAGGTGTTGCAACGATTAATCCAGCATCAACAACAACTGTTGCCAAGTAAATGAAGATGTTAGTTCTGTAGGGACGCGCGAAAGAAAAGATTCTCTTTACAGTTCCGGGCTTAAGCTTTTGTTCCTTCACCGAAGGATCTGCGGTCATTGAGCGGTGGGTCATCCACGCTGCATGCATTGACATAACTAAACGGTAAAGCCAAGAGCGCGCAGCTGATCTCTTCCATCATCGGTGATCTTGTCTGGGCCCCAAGGCGGCATCCATACCCAATTGATTTTCACATCTGTTGTCATGCCTGCAAGGGCTGCACGTGTTTGATCTTCAATTACATCCTGAAGTGGGCAAGCCGCTGAAGTCAATGTCATATTGAGGATAGCGATATTGGCTTCGTCAACCATTACATCGTAAATAAGACCCAGATCCACAACGTTGATTCCAAGTTCAGGATCGACAACATCCTTCATTGCCTCTGTTACATCATCAACGCTAGTAGCCATGGTTACTCTCCCCTATTTGTAGTCGTAATTCTAACCGCTGCATCCTTAAAGGCCATCCACCCCAGTAAGGCGCATTTAATGCGCGCTGGGAACTTAGACACGCCTGCCAATGCCACAGCATCTTCGAGGACATCTGGATTTCCCTCTTTCGTCCCTTTGCTCTGCATGAGTTCAGTGAACTCTTGCAGAATTGAATCTGCATCTTTAAAACTTTTGTTGACCAACAAGTCACTTGCGATCGAAACACTTGCCTGCGAGATGGAACAACCAACCCCGTCCCAAGTGATGGAGGAAATAACCCCATCCTTGGCAGAGATATTCAAAGTTATTTCATCTCCGCAACTCGGGTTAATGTGATGTACCTGTGCGCCATAGATCTCGGATAAACCCTTGTTGAGTGGATGCTTGTAGTGATCCAAGATCACTTCTTGATAAAGGCTATCTAGTTCCATTAAGCAAAGTATCTCTGTGCGCCAAGAATTGCTTCAAATAAAGCATCGCAATCGGATTCATCGTTGTATAAATAAAGCGAAGCACGAGTTGTTGCGGGAACTCCTAGTTTTCGTGTTAATGGCCAGGCACAGTGATGGCCTGTGCGGACCGCGACGCCTTGGCTATCTAAGTACTGACCAAGATCATGCGGATGAATCTGGCCTACGGTAAAGGAAACCGATCCACCGCGAGAATCTGTGTTGTTGGGACCTACGATAGAGAGTTCAGGTATAGCCAATAAACCATTGATCAGGTATCTAGTTAACTGAACTTCATGATCAAAAATTGCATCCATACCTACATTTGTTAAGTAGTCGACTGCAGCACCCAGCCCTACCGCCTGTGCCATGTTGGGCACGCCAGCCTCAAACTTTCGAGGCGCTGGTGCCCATGTTGCCGATGTCATTGTGACGGTTTCAATCATTGAGCCACCAAATAAAAATGGCGGAAGTTCATTAAGCAAAGAGCTCCACAAGACACCTACGCCAGTAGGTCCAACAGCCTTATGACCAGAAAAAGTAATGAAATCAACACCTAAACTTTTTACATCAATTGGCATATGTGGAACTGATTGGCATGCGTCAAGAACAACTACAGCGCCAACTTCGTGTGCGCGTTTAATTATTACATCTAGCGGATTGATTGTTCCCAAAACATTTGATTGGTGCGTAAGCGCGACTACCTTGGTTCCTTCGGCGATGACTGAATCAATGGTGGATAGATCTAAGCGACCTTCAGGAGTTACCTTGAACCAAGACAAAGATGCACCTGTTCGAGCCGCAAGTTGCTGCCAAGGAATCAGGTTTGCGTGGTGCTCCATCTCCGTAACAACAATGCGATTCTTCGAAGTGAGAGCAAAACGTGAACCCGGTTCGGCGTTACCCATCGCATATGCAATGAGGTTTAAGGATTCTGTTGCGCTTTTTGTGAAGACAATTTCATCTTCCTTAGCACCCAAGAAGTCCGCGACTTTAAGTCGAGCCCCCTCGTAGGCATCCGTTGCTTCTTCGGCTAACTGGTGAGCACCACGGTGTACCGCAGCATTGTTGAACTTGTAGAAGTTGCTTTCAGCATCAATAACCGAGAGCGGTTTTTGACTAGTGGCTCCGCTATCTAGGTATACAAGTTTTTTTCCGTCGCGAATAGTACGTTCAAAGATTGGAAAATCCTTGCGTACCTTCGCGACGTCGAAACTCATTGGTCCTTACTTACTCACATAATCTGCATAACCATTTGCTTCTAGCTTTTCAGCAAGCTCTGGTCCGCCTTGTTCCACAACGCGACCATTAGCAAACACATGCACAAAGTCAGGTTGAATGTAACGCAAAATGCGAGTGTAGTGAGTGATCAAAAGTACGCCAAGGTTGTTAGCAGCCTTCGCACGATTAACACCTTCAGAAACAATTCGTAGTGCATCAACATCTAGACCTGAATCTGTTTCATCCAGAATTGCCATCTTTGGCTTGAGCAGTTCAAGCTGCATGATTTCATGACGCTTCTTTTCTCCGCCTGAAAAACCTTCATTTACATTACGAGTTGCAAAAGCCGGATCCATGTTGAGTGCTTCCATTGCATCCTTGACTTCGCCCACCCAGGTACGAAGCTTTGGTGCTTCGCCACGAAGTGCAGTTGCGGCGGTACGAAGGAAGTTAGATACAGAAACACCTGGAACTTCTACTGGGTATTGCATAGCAAGGAACAAGCCAGCCTTAGCGCGCTCGTCTACTGTCATGTCCAGAACATCTGCGCCATCAAGAGTTACTGAACCACCTGTGATTGTGTACTTAGGGTGTCCAGCAATTGAGTAAGCAAGAGTTGATTTACCAGAACCATTAGGTCCCATGATCGCGTGAGTTTCCCCTGACTTGATAGTCAGATCTACTCCCTTAAGGATTTCGACCATTCCATCATCTGTGTTGACAGAGACTTGCAGGTTGCGGATTTCTAGTGTGCTCATTGTTTTCTCTCTTCTCTCGTTACTAAATCTTTACCGTGACGGCGTTTCCGTCGATTGATACTGCATACGTTTCAAGTGGAATGTTCGCCGGAAGGGTCAACGCTTGTCCGGTGCGAAGATCAAATTCAGCTCCGTGTAACCAGCATTCGATTTTGAATCCTGTGACATCGCCTTCAGACAGTGAGGCATCTGAGTGGGTACAAGTATCTGCAACTGCAAAAACCTCATCCCCCACGCGTGCGACGCAAATGGTTTTACCATCTTTCTCGATTCGAACTGGCTTGCCTTCTGCAATTTGGTCTAATGCTAAATCAGCCATTGCGGGCCGCCTTTTCAAGTTCATTATCGATACGGTCCATGATTCGGTTTTGAACCTCTTCATTTCCGATCTCAGTGACGATTTCATTGAAGAAACCTCGAACCACTAGACGTCGAGCATCTGCCATCGCGATTCCGCGTGACATTAAATAAAACAACTGCTCATCATCAAAGCGACCAGTTGTGCTTGCGTGTCCTGCGCCAACGATTTCACCGGTTTCGATTTCAAGATTTGGCACAGAGTCGGCACGCGCACCATCTGAGAGCAAAAGATTACGGTTGAGTTCGTAAGTGTCTGTGCCTTCGGCAGCAGCACGAATCAAAACATCACCAATCCACACTGTATGCGCATCCTGACCCGCTAGTGCACCCTTGTAGTTCACATTTGATTTAGCGTGAGGAACTGCGTGATCAACATGGTTGCGGTGCTCAAAGAACTGACCAGCAGTAGCGAAGTAAACACCCAGAAGATCTGCAGATGCACCCGGTGCTTTAAAAGCAACTGTTGGCAGAATGCGCACAATATCTCCACCAACGGTGACAGTAATTGATTTAAAGGTTGCATCCTTATCAATTATTGCGTGGTGGCGAGCTGTGTAAACCGACTTTGATTCAAATTCTTGAAGTGTTACGAACTTAAGATTTGAACCCGGAGCCAGATAAATCTCGAGATCCTCTGCCAAAACCGTATCAGTCGTATTTTCAACAATCACTGTTGCAACTGCGTGAGTTCCAAGTGAGATGCGAACACGTGAGAATTCAGCGGTATCTAGAGCACCCACTGAACGACCCAAGAAAATCGGTTCAGCGATTTCGACGTTGGCGGCAATCGAAAGATGGGCAACGGAACTAACGGCTCCCCTAACGCGTTCGATAATGACATCATCTGATTCAGAAAGTGGTTCTAAGTTTTCGCGAATAAATGTAACTCCGGATGGCAATGCACCCTTTGTAACCAAAGATTCACGATCTGATTGAACCGCAGCTCCATCATGTAGACCGCGAAGACGCTTCAGCGGCGTAAAACGCCACGCCTCTTCACGACCCGTCGGTGTTAAGTAATTAGTAGTTAAAACTGACATTAACCGACAGCACCTTCCATCTGAAGTTCAATAAGGCGATTGAGCTCTAGTGCGTACTCCATTGGAAGTTCGCGTGCGATTGGTTCGATGAATCCGCGCACGATCATTGCCATGGCTTCATCTTCGTTTAGTCCACGAGACATCAGATAGAACAACTGATCATCACTCACCTTTGAAACTGTCGCTTCGTGACCCATTGAAACATCATCTTCACGAATATCAACATACGGATATGTATCTGAACGTGAAATTGTGTCAACCAACAATGCATCGCACTTAACTGTGCTCTTTGAATGGTGCGCACCTTCTTGCACCTGAACAAGTCCACGGTAAGAAGTACGACCTCCACCACGTGCGACTGATTTAGAAATTACAGAAGATGAGGTGTAAGGAGCTGCGTGAACCATCTTTGCACCTGAGTCCTGGTGTTGTCCTTCACCTGCAAAAGCAAGAGACAAGGTCTCGCCCTTTGCGTGAGGACCCATCAAGAAGATCGCTGGGTACTTCATGGTTACCTTTGAGCCGATGTTTCCATCGACCCATTCCATCGTTGCACCTTCAGCACATGTCGCACGCTTTGTTACCAAGTTGTACACATTGTTAGACCAGTTTTGAATTGTGGTGTAACGAACGCGTGCGCCCTTTTTAACAATGATTTCGACAACTGCAGAGTGAAGTGAATCTGACTTGTAAATAGGCGCTGTGCAGCCTTCTACATAGTGAATGTATGAATCCTCATCAGCAATGATCAAGGTGCGTTCAAACTGACCCATGTTTTCGGTGTTGATTCGGAAGTACGCCTGCAGTGGAATATCTACATGTACGCCCTTTGGAACATAGATAAATGATCCACCTGACCAGACTGCAGTGTTTAGAGCTGCAAATTTGTTATCTCCTACTGGAATAACTGTGCCGAAGTACTCCTTGAATAATTCAGGGTGCTGCTTCAGCGCGCTATCTGTATCTAGGAAAATTACTCCCTGTGCTTCTAAATCTTCGCGGATCGAGTGGTAGACAACCTCTGACTCGTACTGCGCAGCAACACCTGACACAAGGCGCTGCTTTTCAGCCTCTGGAATACCTAAACGATCATAAGTATTTTTGATCTCATCAGGAAGGTCGTCCCAAGTAGTTGCTTGCTTTTCTGTTGAGCGCACGAAGTACTTGATCGTGTCAAAGAAAATTCCTGAAAGGTCAGATCCCCAATTAGGCATCGGCTTCTTATCAAACAAAGAAAGTCCCTTAAGGCGAAGATCAAGCATCCACTGTGG
>JBIIZP010000036.1:0-8628 GCA_044346215.1 Candidatus Planktophila sp. | reverse complement strand
TCACCATTGATCCTCCATCGTGGCGTGCGGATTTACTAACGGCAGCGGATTTCACCGAAGAAGTCGCCCGCATGATTGGCTACGACAAGATTCCATCCATTTTGCCTCCGCGTCCATTGCACGCAACGTTGACCCCAACACAGAAACGTCGCCGTGCGGTTGCAACTATGCTTGCAAGTCGCGGTTTAGCCGAAGTTCAAACCTTCCCATTTACTAATCAAGCAACGATAGATTCCATGGGTTTTGTCGGAGAACGAGCTGCCACATACAAAGTTGCAAATCCTATGTCCGAAGAGTTCCCGTTGATGCGGGTTCATCTAGTACCGGGTTTGATTGAAGTGGCGCAGCGAAACATCAGTCGTGGAGCTAAAGATTTCGCAATCTTTGAGATGGGCTCAATCTTCCGTAGTTCGCAGAAACTGGTTCCTGCGATTTCTCCCGATCTATCAAAGCGCCCTAATCAAAAGATTATCGAAGAAATCTTTGCAAGTGTTCCGACTCAGGGATATCACGTGGCTGGATTACTTGTTGGAAAAACCGAGAATGAGAATTGGCAAGGTAAATCGCGCGCTTATAACTGGCAGGACGCGATCGCCTACGCTCAAGATGTTTTACAGCTGTGCAATCTTGACTGGATTGTTGCTCGCTCTGGTTTAGCACCATGGCATCCAGGACGCTGCGCAGAATTAATTGTTAACGGTAAAGCCGTTGCACATGCGGGGGAACTACATCCGCGCATCATTGCCTCCTATGGCCTACCCGAACGCTCTGTCGCATTCGCTGTAGCTCTTAGCGCCCTTCCTGATTCAGCATTAGTTCGTCCGTCAACTGTGGGCACTATGCCTGCTGCAGTTCAAGATGTGGCCTTGATTGTTGATGCAACGGTGAGCGCCGCTGATCTTGAAGCAGCTTTGCGTGAAGGTGCCGGAGACTTGTTGGAATCCATCACCCTGTTTGATCGCTACGACAAGATCGGTGATGGCAAAATTTCCTTGGCTTTCACTTTGGTATTCCGCGCCTCAGATCGAACCCTCACGGGCGAAGAGGTCTCAGCTATGCGTGAATCGGCGACGGCGGTAGCAAGTGCTAAGTGCGGAGCAGTAGTTCGCACCGCATAATTATGCATAAGATTGCATAATTATAGATAATCCCTTACGCTAGACCCATGAAAACAGCGGTCATCGGTGCAAGTGGATATGCAGGCGGAGAGTTACTCAGACTTCTGGCGACACATCCGGTCTTTGAAGTCACGGTAGTCAGCGCGCACTCAAATGCAGGGGAGCAGGTCACTTCTGTTCACCCACAACTTCAAAGCTATGCAGGACGCGTTTTTGTTTCCGCAGATTCAATTAATTTCACAACAGTCGACTTAGTTTTTCTTGCCCTGCCACATGGTGAGTCAGCTTCATTGATCGCCAAGATACCTGCTCATGTAAAAATTGTTGATCTTGGTGCAGATTACAGATTAGAAGATCCTGCACAATGGGAAAAATACTATGGCGGCAAGCATGCGGGTTCCTGGGTCTACGGGTTACCAGAGCTAGCTACTGCTCAGCGTGAAGCAATCAAAAAAGAAAATAAGGTCGCTAACCCTGGTTGCTATGCAACATCAATATCCCTCGGTATTGCACCAGCGATTTCTGTAATTGATAGCTCAGATATCGTCGTCGTTGCAGCCTCAGGCACAACGGGAGCTGGCAGAAGCGCGAAAGTCAATTTAATTGGCAGCGAAGTAATGAATTCTTTGACTTCCTACAAGTTCGGTGGAGTCCATCAGCACACCCCTGAAATTGAACAAGCCTTGTCAGCAGTTGCGCAAAAGCAAGCGACAATATCTTTTACGCCAATTTTAGCGCCAATGCCGCGTGGAATCCTTTCGACGATTACCGCCAAACTTATAAAACCCATGAACAGCAAGCAAGCCCACGATCTTTTCTCACACCATTATGCAGATGAATTCTTCGTTGATCTATTGCCATTGGGCCAGATGCCAAAAACCAGTGCGGTTACCGGAAGTAACAAAGTTCAAATTCAAGTTGCGGTAGATGAGCACACAAATCGTTTGGTTGTTTCAGTT
This sequence comes from Candidatus Planktophila sp., assembly GCA_044346215.1. Taxonomy (GTDB): domain Bacteria; phylum Actinomycetota; class Actinomycetes; order Nanopelagicales; family Nanopelagicaceae; genus Planktophila. The sequence continues at coordinate 6,551 of JBIIZP010000036.1, read as the reverse complement.
GCGATAGACAACCTTGGAAAAGGCGCAGCAGGCCAAGCGATTCAAAATGCCAATCTGATTTGTGGTCTTTCAGAGATTAGTGGCTTGGCCCTTGACGGTGTCGGGGCATGAAACTTCCGCAAGGATTTAAATCGGCATCGATTGCTGCTGGCTTAAAAAGTACGGGTGCCCTGGATTTAACGTTGATCCACAATCAAGGCCCACTGTTCATTGGGGCTGCGGTTTTTACTTCAAATAAGGTGGTAGCTGCGCCAGTTATCTGGTCACGCCAAGTAGCAAAAGGCGGAACTGTAAGAGCAGTGGTACTTAATAGTGGTGGAGCTAATGCATGCACTGGTCCACAGGGTTTTGCAGATACGCATAAGACGGCAGAGCATGTGGGGCATTTACTTAATGTTTCAGTTGGCGAAGTAATTGTTTGTTCAACCGGACTTATAGGTGAATTTCTGCCGATGGAAAAGATTTTGACCGGGCTCGACGTAATCGCACCTGTTCTGAACAGTGATGGATTGCAGACTAGCGCGCAGGCAATCATGACAACCGATTCTGTTCCCAAAATCGCTACAGCAACCATAAATGGTGCCGAATTTGCCGCAATAGCAAAAGGTGCGGGCATGTTAGCTCCAGCCCTTGCAACGATGTTATCCGTCGTTATGACCGATGCAGTTGTTTCACACAACGCTCAAGAAATCCTTCAGCGCGTTACAGATCGAACATATAACCGAATTGATTCTGATGGGTGCACATCTACAAATGACACCGTACTTTTCATGGCATCTGGTGCAAGCGGTGTCAGCATTTCTGATTCCGATCTCGAAGCTATCCTGATGAAGGTGTGCGGTTCGTTAGCTGACCAGTTGATTGCCGATGCAGAAGGTTCAACTAAAACGGTAGAATTTAAAGTTGTAAATGCAGCTACAGAAAAAGACGCAGTCGAGGTTGGACGTGCCTGTGCCCGCAACAACTTGTTGAAAGCTGCCATCTTTGGCGGAGATCCAAATTGGGGCCGAGTTTTGGCGGCAGTTGGAACGGCAGATGCGCTTCTTGATCCTTTGACTATTGATGTAAAACTCAATGGAGTACAGGTATGCACAAACAGCGCTCCGGATGCTGACAAGGCAACGGTAGATTTTGCTGCTCGTCTTGTGGAGATCGAAATCGATCTCAAGGTTGGTTCATCGACAGCAACGATTCTGACTAATGATCTATCGCACGATTACGTCCACGAAAATTCGGCGTATTCATCATGATCGTAGTTAAGTTTGGCGGGCATGCAATGAAGGACGAAAATGGCAATTTTGCAAAAGCTATTTCTGCTGCTCTTGCGACTGGCGAAAAGGTTGTCGTTGTACATGGCGGGGGACCACAAATCGATGCGGCGCTGAAAGCCCAGCAGATAACAAGTGATTGGATCGGTGGCTTCAGAGTCACCACGCAGGAAATCTTTAATGTGGTCGAAGAAGTTCTGGTAAATCAGGTAGGCCAAGAAGTTGCTACAACTTTGAGCAAATCAGGTATCAAGGTAAGAGCGATTTCAGCTCGTGAATTACCAACGGTTGTTGCAAAACGTCGCACGACTTTGATCGATGGAACACCGGCTGATCTTGGATTCGTTGGAGAAGTGCAGTCGGTAAATCCAGCGCAACTGTTAGAACTAATTGAAGGTGGATTCGTACCAGTTGTTGCTCCGGTTTCATCAGATGTTGATCTAGTAACCGGCTTGAATGTCAACGCCGACTTTGCAGCAGCCTCTATTGCTGCGGCACTAGGTGCCTCTCAACTGATTGTGATGACCGATGTTCCTGGGATTTATCGCAATTGGCCAGATAAGAGTTCCTTGATTGATTCAATTAAGGCGCATGATCTTGAAGCGATCAAGGCAGAATTTGCCGAAGGTATGGCACCAAAAGTTCAAGCCGCCCTTGATGCTTTGTCATATGGCGCTCAAGCAGTGCGAATTATTGATGGTACAGATCCGGATAGCTTTGCATCAGCACTTGCTGGTACAGGCGGAACGTTGGTGGTTGCATGACAAATAAGACAATGATCAACCGTTGGAGTAATTCGGTTCAGAACAACTATGGGTCCCCGTCGATCGCGCTAGTAAAAGGCAAGGGCTTGGTTGTTACTGATGCTGATGGAAAACAGTATTTAGATTTCTTGGGTGGTATCGCAACTAACATCTTGGGCCATGCGCATCCTGCGATTGTTAAAGCGGTTAGTAAACAAGTTTCAATTTTGAGCCATGTCAGCAATTTCTATATACACCCTAACGCGGTAGAACTTGCAGAAAAACTTGCATCTATGACCGGGGATAAGAGTGCAAAGGTTTTCTTCTGTCAGTCAGGTGCTGAAGCCAACGAAGCAGCACTCAAACTCTCTCGTCGTACAGGTAAGGTCCGAGTTGTCGCAGCGCAAGGTGCCTTTCATGGACGCACCATGGGAGCTTTGTCCCTGACCGGGCAACCTTCAAAGCGTGAACCCTTCTTGCCGCTTATTAAAGGCGTTAAGCATGTTCCATACGGTGACATAGAGGCGATGCGTAAGGCAGTTACTAAAAAAACCGCGATGGTAATCATCGAACCGATTATGGGAGAAGCCGGTGTGATTGTTCCGCCGGCAGATTACCTTCATGAACTACGCACCTTGTGTGATGCGAAAGGAGCCTTGCTCGTTATCGATGCGGTTCAAACCGGCATGGGGCGCACAGGAGATTGGTTTGGTTACGAATATTCAGGAATTACTCCAGATGTAATCACGCTAGCTAAAGGTCTGGGCGGCGGTTTGCCTCTTGGTGCGATGATTGCGTTAGGCAGGGCCGCAGATCTTTTCCAGCCCGGAGATCACGGTTCGACTTTTGGCGGAAATCCTGTAACGACTGCAGCAGGATTAGCTGCAATCAAGTTTATCGAATCGCAAAAACTGCTTCAAAAAGTTGAAAAGCAAGGTGCTTATTTGATGCAGGAACTTGCGTTGATTCCCGGAGTCTCCGAAGTTCGCGGCGCTGGTTTACTACTCGGCATCGAACTCGAGAATTTGAAATCATTAGATGTTGCTGGCGCATTGCAAAAATCTGGTGTGTTAGTTAACGCAGCCAACCCAACGACAATCCGGTTAGCACCAGCTCTTATTGTCACCGATGTTCAGATCAAAAAGTTCATATCTATCTTTAAGAAGGTGATCAACGATGCCAAGTAATGCGCAATCAGTATCAGCTCGTAGAGCTAAGGCGATTTCCTTAATTCAGGCCGGATTAGTTCATTCGCAATCAGATCTAGTGACGTTGCTCGAGAAGGCCGGTTACAAAGTAACTCAAGCAACAGCAAGCCGCGATCTCGAAGAGATCGGAGCTGTACGTGCTCGCAATAAGGATGGCGAAAGTACTTATCAAATTCGCGAAAGCTCCGACGATGCAATCGTTCGCAGTACACCAATGCCGTCCAAATTGATTCTCTCGGTTGATCACAGTGCCAATCTGGCTGTTATCCATACTCCGCCAGGGGCAGCGCAATTTTTAGCCAGTTCTTTGGATCATGCTGGGCTCACTGGTGTGATCGGAACTATCGCTGGGGACGACACGATTATTTTGGTATCAAAGAAAGCCACTGGTGGAGCACATTTAGCGAAAGAATTGCTCGCTTACGCACAAGGTGATGGGAAGAAAAAATAATGGCGCTATGGGGCGGACGGTTTGCACAAGGTCCTGAGGACTCAGTCTTTGCCCTGTCTAGAAGCATCCACTTTGATTGGCGTTTGGCCCCATATGACATTCGTTCGTCAATGGCGCACCTGGCAATCCTGAAAAAGAATGGGCTGATACCGGCCAAGGATTCAGATGCGATTCTGGCTTCCCTGAAAGATTTGACGGTTGAGGTCTCTAATGGAATTTTTCTGCCAATTGATAGTGATGAGGATGTCCACAGCGCACTCGAACGTGGATTAACGGAAAAACTTGGCCCGGTCGGGGGATCACTACGCGCAGGTCGTTCCCGCAATGATCAAGTGACAACAGATCTTCGCCTTTTTTCGATGGATCACATGCTTGAGATAGCATCTCTTGTTACTAATCTGCAAAGTGCGATTCTTGAAAAAGCCGCTGAATACATCAACGATCCTGCGCCAGGATTTACTCATATTCAACATGCGCAGCCAGTTTCTTTTGGTCACGAGTTAGCAAAGCACGCTCATGCCTTCGCACGTGATCTAGATCGAGTCAACGATTGGTTAGCACGAACATCTGTCAGCTCATTAGGTGCTGGTGCCCTTGCTGGTTCATCACTTCCACTAGAGCCGGCCTTTACTGCAAAGGATTTAGGATTTGAATCAACTTTTGCCAACAGCATAGATGCGGTCAGTGATCGTGATTATGTCGCAGAGGCGTTGTTTATCTTCGCCATGATCGGCAACCATCTTTCCAGAATCGGAGAAGAGTGGACCTTGTGGTCATCGCAGGAATTTGCTTGGGCAAAGGTTGCAGATGCTTACTCAACGGGTTCCTCGATTATGCCCCAGAAAAAGAATCCAGATATGGCTGAGCTTGCCCGTGGTAAATCAGGACGACTTGTTGGAAATCTCATGAGTGTTTTAACGATGCTCAAGGGACTTCCATTCGCTTACAACCGAGACCTTCAGGAAGATAAAGAACCGTTGTTTGACAGCATCGACACTTTGCTTCTAGTCCTGCCTGCAGTTACTGGAATGGTTGCAACAACTAATTTTGATCGCGAAAAAATGGCACTTGCTGCTCCTACTGGATTCTCATTAGCTACTGAAATTGCTGATTACTTGGCGAAGAAGAAAGTTCCTTTTGCCCAAGCTCATGAAGCAGCGGGCAAGTGTGTTGCATTGTGTGAATCTTCAGATCGCCAACTTCACCAGCTAACGGATGCAGAATTCCTTGCTGTACACCCCGAACTTGATGGGGGAGTACGTGATGTTCTTACTGTTCACGGAGCCCTGAGCTCTCGTACGACATCGGGTGGTACCGCACCATTATTGGTTGCCCAACAGATTAAAGATGCACTGAACGCAAACTCCAAAACCCAAAAGGAAATAGCCAACAAGCAGAAGGCATTTTCAGAGATGATGAGCGCATGAACCTGATTGAAGATCTCCGCTGGCGTGGATTATTGGCCCAATCAACTGATGAGGCCGCACTTCTAGAATCTCTTAAAAAACCCATAACTTTGTACTGCGGATTTGATCCAACGGCTCCTTCGTTGCACACCGGAAACCTTGTAGTTCTTCTTGTTCTGCGCCGTTTTCAACTAGCTGGGCACAATCCCATCGCACTTGTCGGAGGCGCAACAGGACTAGTTGGCGACCCAAGCGGAAAAAACGAAGAGCGCACACTTAACGGCACTGAAATTGTCGAAGGCTGGGTTAACCGTATTCGCAAGCAAGTTTCGGCATTCCTTGATTTTGATGCACCAAAGAATCCCGCACTAGTTGTCAACAATCTTGATTGGACTTCACCACTCAGCGCAATTGAATTCTTGCGCGACATTGGAAAACACTTCAGCGTCAATCAAATGCTTTCTAAGGAGTCGGTTTCGGCTCGCCTTGAAGGCGGTGGAATTTCATACACAGAATTTTCATATCAAGTTCTACAGTCTTACGATTTCCTTGAACTGTATCGACGCAACAACTGCACCTTGCAAGTTGGTGGATCAGATCAGTGGGGAAATATCGTTGCAGGTCTGGATCTGATTCGTCGTGTTGAGCAGGGAAGTGGTCATGCACTAACTGTTCCGCTATTGATGAAGGCCGATGGAACTAAGTTTGGCAAGACCGCCGGAGGCTCAGTCTGGCTAGATCCCGAAATGACATCTCCGTATGCGTTCTTCCAATTCTGGTTGAACTCTGACGATAAAGATGTCATCAACTTCCTAAAGGTTTTCTCCTTTAAATCACATGATGAAATCAAGGAACTCGAGAAATCTCATAATGAAAGTCCTGGTTTGCGTGAAGCACACCGTGCTTTGGCAAGAGAATTAACTGCTTTGGTTCATTCAGAAGAAACAACACAACGCGTAGAAGCTGCGGCGCGTGCTTTGTTTGGTCAAGGTGAACTTGCCGAACTAGATGAAGCAACTCTTGCATCTGCTCTAGCAGAACTTCCGCGAACAACTATCTCTGCTCAAGAAGAAATCCCAACATGGGTAGATCTCCTAGCAGCAACTGGTGTTGTTGACTCGAAATCAGCTGCTCGCCGCATCATTAAAGAAGGTGGCGCATATCTCAATAATGAGAAGATTTCGGGCGAGGATTTCAGACCTTCAAAAACCGACTTTTTATGCGGAAAATATGCGGTTTTGCGAAAAGGTAAGCGAGATCTCGCTGCCGTCGAATTAGCCTAAAATCGCCAATGAGCTCGGAAACGCTAGCGGGCGTGGATAATTCGAATCCTTCATGGTTTGAATAGCTCGCCCGACATGCCCCTGACCCGATTTGACCGGTCTGAGCCTGCTATGTATAGTTACGCTCCTTGCTGGGAACGGACGATTTAGGCCGGACAGTAGGCACAGATGCCCAAGAAATTGAGCGTCAGC
>JBIIZP010000035.1:0-8652 GCA_044346215.1 Candidatus Planktophila sp. | reverse complement strand
GATCATGTTTTGAAATACCCTTAGCTAAATACACAACCTTGATATCTCTTGCGTCATCAACCATTTGGAATAAATCACGATCTCCAGTCACAATTCTGATTGGACCCTTTTCAATTTCAGCATATGTTGCCATCACATCGTCTGCTTCGTAATCATCTACCCCGATGACTGGAATGCCGAATAAATCAAGCAACTCCAAGAGAATTGGAATTTGTGGAGTAAGAGTTTCTGGTTCTACTTCCTCTTCTCCGCCGTCTTCCTCGAGTCGATTTGCTTTGTATTCTGGGAAAATGTCGACTCTCCAACTTGGTCGCCAGTCGCCGTCAAGGCAGGCAACTAAACGATCAGGTTTATAGACATTCATCAGCCGCGCTGTCATATCAACGTAACCGCGAATCGCATTTACTGAAGTGCCATCCGGAGCCAGCAAAGTGTCTGGCATTCCGTAGTAAGCGCGATACCAAAGCGAGGCGCTATCTAGGAGCATCAATGTCATATATCCCCCATGAGGTAAGCAACTACACCGCGATCGATTCGCTTCACCGCATCCTTACAGACGGGACGAAGTTTTTCACTAGCGCCGGCAATTTGGTTCAGTAAATCTACTAGCTGCTTTGTGGAACGCACGAAATCTCCGACCGACATATCGCTTCCCTTTAAAACACTATTGAGCGAGTTTCCGCTGGCCCATTTATAGGAAATAAAGCAGAAACCAGCATCCGGCTCTCTTTGGGTTTTGACACCAAAGTCATTTTCAATAGCTTCTAATTGTGCCCACAACGAGATGATCTCAGTCAAAGTTGATGTGACTTTCTGACTCGGAAGTTTTGGGGCTAGGTTTTCTTGCGAACGCGATTCAAAGATCATGCATGAAGCAACGGAAAGCAGTTCGGTTGCATTGAGATCATCTAGTAATCCACGTCTTATAGATTCGGTGAGCAGTAAATCTGATTCAGCATAGATTTTTGTCAGGATCTTTCCCTGAACTGTTGGTTTTTCACCGTCTATGTATTCCAAGTGATCCAGCACTTGGCAGATCTGATCGAATGTCTTTGCAATAACATGGGTTCGATTTTCGACTCGTGTAGTTAATCCATCATTCTCACGGGTAAGACGTCCGGCACGCTCTGCCAAACGAGCGTGATCCTCTCTTTCTGCACAACCGTGAGATGAATGAGCTTTCAGACTCCTTCGCAGTTCTGCGAGTTCGCTTTCCATGTGACCGCGCTGTCTATTCTCAAAAGTTTTTCGTTGATCACGTCGACTCAGCAAAACTTCTACCTCTTTGATTGATCGTCGCAAGCGCGCATATTCGGCAAAATCACCAAGATGACATTGAGCATCCTTCATCAACTCCTGAATTAATGTTTCGTTCTTACGAATTTGGCGAGTAAGTCCAACTACCGCGCGATCGGCCTGAAACTGGGCGAAAGAAGATTCAAGTGATCTGCGTGCAGTCTCGCGACCAAAACGCGAAATCAGATTAATCGCCATGTTATATGTTGGAGAAAAAGATGAACGTAAAGGATAGGTACGAGTTGAAGCTAGGCCAGCAGCTGATGCAGAATCAACTGTTGGTGACCATTGAATAACCGCATTTCCTTCGATATCTATTCCTCTACGGCCAGCACGGCCAGTTAGTTGCGTGTACTCCCCCGGGGTAATTGGTACATGTGCTTCGCCATTGAACTTAATTAGTTTTTCTAAAACAACGGTTCGAGCTGGCATGTTAATTCCTAGCGCCAAAGTTTCAGTTGCAAACACCGCTTTGACCAAACCGCGCTGAAACAAATCTTCTACAGCGCCTTTAAAACTGGGCAGCAAGCCTGCGTGGTGGGCTGCAATTCCGCGTTCAAGAGCGGTCAACCATTCTTGAAAGCCGAGAACCTCTAGATCTTCCTCGGCAATATTTTGGGTGTATCGCAGCGCTGTTTGGCGAATTTCAGTTCGCTCCTCTGGAGAAGTGAGACGTAAACCGGAATGTAAACACTGTTTAACCGCTGCATCACACCCAACTCTGGAGAAGATAAAGGTGATGGCAGGTAAAAGGTTTTCACGCTGCAGTTTTTCAATGATGTCAGCTCTACTCATTCGATCGGAAGGTTCTGTAAATCTGCCACGCCGGTTACGGCCCAAAGAAGATCGGCGGATCGCTTCGCGCTCCCTTTGAAGAATTTCAGGATTGATTTTGCTTGGTTGATCAAACAAGTCCATTAATCGATTACCGATCAAAACATGCTGAAACAGTGGGATCGGGCGGATCTCGCTGACAATTACCTCAGTTTCTCCACGTACTTCACCTAACCACTCACCGAACTCTTCCGCATTTGAAACGGTAGCCGATAGGGAGATCACTTGCACACTTTCCATCAAGTGGATGAGGACTTCTTCCCACACCGCTCCTCGAAACTTATCTGCCAAATAGTGAACTTCATCCATCACAACGCAGCCTAAATTGGTAAGGGTGTTGGAGCCGGCATAAAGCATGTTTCGCAAAACTTCGGTTGTCATAACCAAAATGTCTGCTTCGCCATTAATGCTTGTATCACCCGTCAAAAGACCGACACGATCTTCACCAAACTTGGCTACGAATTCAGAGTACTTTTGATTAGATAAAGCTTTTATTGGGGTTGTGTAAAAACACTTCTTTCCAGCTTGTAAAGCAAAAAACGCAGCAAACTCTCCCACCACTGTTTTTCCGGCTCCAGTTGGCGCTGCAACCAACACACCTTTTCCATCTTCGACTGCGTGACAGGCAGTTACCTGGAATGGATCGAACTCGAAGTCAAAGGTAAGTAAGAACTCTGTAGTTACCGGGTGTTGGCCTCTTAACTTGGCCGCCGCGTAACGCTCCGCCGGCGTCGTCATGCGACCCAGGTTTTCAAAGCGCCTGCAATACATTCAGCGGAGATCGGTAGCTGTCCGATTCGCTCGCCATCAGAGTAGGCAACAGCTTTTGCTTCAATTCTCACACTGCGGCTTCTTACGATTTCAACTGCTGGATGTGAAACATGAGTTCCGGCAAATACGCGTGGAAAAACTTTCATGAATTCAATTGTTGAAACTGGGTGCAAAACCATCACATCAAAGAGACCATCGACAAAATTTGCATTGGGACAGACCAACATGCCACCGCCGTATGAGCGACCATTAGCGACCGCAATAAGCATGGCCTCAGTCGACATCCTCCGGTCATCTAGGGTTATTTCGTAGTGACGAGGCTTGAATCTGGGAAGCTCCATCGCAATAGCCGCGTTGTATTTCATTGGTCCTTTGGGCCATCCCATTGTGTTGGCTTTTTCATTGACAACAGAATCAAATCCAGTCGACAAGATAGCGCCAAACCATTCGCCATCGACTAAGCCCAGATCCATCGATGTAGGACTCTGAGTAGTTACTGCTTCAAGCTGTTCATCAAATGAGTCGAGCTTCCATCCTAAAGTTCGGACAAAATCATTTCCAGTTCCTGCCGGAATAATCGAAAGGGGAATTTGCGCCGGAACTAGACGCTGCAGAATGTTGTGTAAGAGACCATCTCCCCCGACAGCTATTACTCCACTGGTATCGGGAAACTTTTCAATAAAAGATGAGAGGTGATCACTTAAGGCGACTGAGGAGTTACCGGTGATTATTGTGTACGGGATATCTCTTTGCGAAAGCCATCCAGCAACATAGGTTCCAACTGTGGTTCCTTTACCCTGACCTGCTACAGGGTTGATCACCAAAGCCCACATGGGAAGACCCTATCGGCTATTCCTTAATCGATGTTGGTGCTTCAATCGCAGAACCGCCCGTTTCGACAGAATCTGCTTTCTTATCTCGTCGACGATCGACTAGCACCGCTATAGATCCAGCCATAAAGTAGAAAAGAATCAGCGGACCGGATAAAAGAACCATACTCAAAGGATCTGCTGTTGGAGATAGCGCGGCAACAAAGAAGAAAATCGTGAAAATCCAAATTCTCCAAGGCTTCAAAATAGTTTTACCGCGTAAGAATCCAATTAAATTAAATGTTAAGAGAAAAATCGGCAATTCAAATGCGAGCCCAACGAAAAGAATCAGCCGTAGAACGAAATCTAAATAATCGTCGAACCTCACCAAGTTACTTATTGAATCTGGAGTAAAACCGAAAAGAGCTTTAATTGCTACTGGCAGAATAAAGTATCCAAGAGTCGCACCCATCGCAAAAAATGGAGTTGCTGCTGCAACGAACATGACGCTGGTACGTTTTTCTTTTCTATGCAGTGCAGGTGCGATGAAAGCCCACAGCTGGTACAACCAGAACGGTGCAGAAATGATTATTCCTGTCAGCAGCGCAACTTTGATTTGCAAATCGAGTGGACCAAGAACACCGCTAATGTAGAGAGCGCCACAGCTGGCTGCCCCAGATTGTTGCGCAGCTTTTAGATCGCACACTGGCTTAGCAAGGGCGACAATGATTAAATCGTAGAAATACCACCCTCCACTAAATGCAACCAATACTGCAATCGCGGAACGAAGAACTCGTTTACGTAATTCGCGTAAGTGGTCTAGAAGGGGCATCCGTGCTTCATTAACAGATGCCATTTATCTATTTCTCGGTTTTGCCGTCTTCTTCGATCACGGTGTCATCAGCCTTCATTTCCTTCATTTCGCTCTTGAAAATACGCATAGAGCGACCAAGTGAGCGGGCTGAATCCGGTAAACGCTTCGCACCGAACAAGACAAGTACAACAATGAGAAGGATGACGATCTCTCTTGGACCCAAATTCATAACGTTAACTCCTTGGCTAATATTTGAGCCTAGGTTACATCAGATCCCTTTGAATGGGTAGGCGGTTTCAGCGTGCTTTGTAACGATCCAGCATCGATTGAGCCAACACTTTGATTGATTTTCTAACATCTGGGGGTGACTGCAAGCCGAGCGCACTTCCAGAGGCCATGATGGATCGCTCGATCCACTGACTTGAGTATGTTTCAAAATCGAACTCAGAATTAATCGGAAGTTCACTTTGTTTGAACCGTTCAGCGATCTCTCGGGTAGGTTTGAAAACTTTGATCGTGCAGGAATAGCTAGATTGTTTAACCGAACTCTTGGGGGCAGCTTGTGGGATTGCTTGCACCGATGCACCTTGAATTCGGTCAATACGAAACTGTCTAAAATCTGAGGCTGTATAACAATAAGAACTTAAGTAGCTCTGTCCGCCACTTTCAACTATTTCAATCGGCAGGATAATTCTGGTACCAAGCTCATCGCGATATAAGGAATGGTATTGGATTTCAAGACCTGATCTAGATTCCAGCGCTTTAGAAATCGCGATAGAGACTTCTTGATTGATGATCGAAGTTGCAGAAAGTGCCGATGGAAGTTTAATCAATTCAGCCAGTCGCTTTGATAAGAGATCGATTCTCTCAAAGAGATCGCTTCGTTCCGATGAAATCGCCGAACGCAGTAGGTCCAACCCCAGAATCAAGGCGACCCCTTCATCAAAGGTGATGGAACGGGGTTTAGAAAGTGTTTCCGCATTGTGAATAGTCACAAAACCAGATTCAAAATCTAAATCCATTAGCTCTAAGGGTGTGTATCCAGGGAGTCCACACATCCACAAAGTAGTTAGATCACTAGTCATCTGAGCCGCAGACACATTAAAAACACCAGCCAGCTCTTTCAGTGATATTCCTTGATGGGAATTAATGTAAGGAACCAGATCTAAAAGTCGCGCTGTCCGTTCAAGCGGTGCTGAAAATTTCTTAACCATGATTTTTCACCAAGGCTTGGAGATGTTTGATGACAAGATCTTTCAACACCGTTGGTTCCTGTACGAAAGCATCAGGGCCATGCCACAGGACGATCGAACACAAGGAATCTAGATTCATGATTGGAATCTTGATTTGATCCCACTCCCCCAGGGATTGCGTTGAGATGGCTAAAGCACGCAGTGAGGCTGCTTTTCCCACTCGCACATCAATTAAAGCAAACTCGTTGTGTCCTGACTCTGAAAAAGTTTTGCTGGGATCAAATCCTGTGGGCGCTTCAAAGTCAGCTGGTCCTTCACTTGACGCGATCGCACCAGAAATTCGATCTACGCGGAAGGTACGTATCTCTTGGATCTCTTGATCTACCCCCGACAAGTACCAGTAGCCATTACGAGTTGATAACGCAATAGGAACAACCTTTCTAAAATTGATGCTCATACCCGAATCCAAATACGCGAAAGTCAGCAACTGAGATTGGGCGATTGCCTTGGTAATCAACGATAGGTCTTGTCCCCCATCATTGAGTTTGTGAACATTTCCAGGAATTGATAGCTCGTCACTTGGAATACCGATGGAACGCAACTTCAAAAGGGCTTTCTGCGCAACATCGCCAAAAGACGCCTCTTGCCAAGCCTCTGCGGCTAGTGACAGAAGAGACACCTCTGTAGATGAGATATCGCCAAGTTCGAATTGATACTTTTCTTGCTTGATTTTGTAGCCAGCTTCATCATTAAATAGAGGATCAAAACTTCCTACTTCGATTTCAATCCCGAGTGAACGAAGATCATCCTTATCTCGTTCAAACATTCTCTCTTTCGTTTCTGGAGTACCTTCGTATCCATCAACGGAATTGAATATCTCTGATTTAGTGAGAAATCTCTTTGTGGCGAGCAGGGCGATAGTTAGGTTGATTAATCGCTCAATCTTCCGAGACACCGTATGCACCCTTCGCTGGACGTCGTCGACGCGCCAAAACTTCAACACCAGGGGCCATTCTGCGACTTTGGATTAGAAATCCAGTGTGTCCAATCATTCTCTGTTGAGGACGAACCGCCAAACCCTCGTGGTGCCAACCGCGTACAAGTGTTTCTGAACTTTCAGGTTCGGTAAATCGGCCATCTTCCTTCAGAGCTTCTGCGGTGGCAGATAACTGTGTAGTTGTTGCAACGTAGGCTAGAAATACTCCGCCGGGACGTAATGCACGGGCTGAGATATCAATGCACTCCCACGGGGCGAGCATGTCCAAAACAACCCTGTCATATTCAGAATCAAAATCTTGATCTTGAAGTTCGCCTATCGTCAGTGTCCAATTCTCAGGAGCGGCTTCAAAGTAGGAATCCACATTTGAACGGGCATTGTCAGCAAAGTCTTGCCTGCGTTCGACTGAATGCACCGTACCTGTTGGTCCAGTTGATCGCAGCAGCGAAATGGTCAATGCACCACTTCCAACACCTGCTTCAAGTACACGGGCACCTGGATAAATATCAGCAATGCCAACGATCATCGCAGCATCTTTAGGATAAACAATCGTTGCACCGCGAGGCATTGTTAAAACGTAATCTGCAAGTAGCGGTTTAAAAGCGGTGAACTTCAATCCAGCGGTCGTGCTTACTACCGACCCTTCTGGCATTCCTATCAATTCATCGTGGATAATCCACCCTTTATGTGTGTGCCACTCTTTCCCAGGCGTGATGGTAAAGCTGTACAACTTTCCCTTTGGATCGGTCAATTGAATGCGATCGCCGGCTCCGAAATACCCAAGATTAGACACGAGAGCATCTTAGGCGAAAATGTTGATCGAAGTACGAGTATCTTCGGTCAGGTGAATGATGCAAATAATCTGCGGCTATCGCCCAGCGCGGTAAGTGAGTATGAGAACTGCCCACAGCTCTATAAATACCGCAAGATAGATAAGTTGCCTGAACCTCCTTCACTAGATGCCGAGCGCGGAACCTTGGTGCACACTGTTTTGCAAGACCTCTTTGAATTTCCAAGCGATGAACGAACCCCGCAGACTGCAATAGATTTACTGCCATCTAGATGGAGCGCGCAGTTAGCTGATAAACCAGAACTCATGGAAATGGTTTCCAATGAGAAGGAATGGCTGGACCGTGCATCTTCCTTGCTGACAACATATTTTACCCTCGAAAACCCTTCTACCTTTGAAGCTACACACCGGGAAATGCATTTAGAAAATGATTTTGACACCAATGTCTATTTACATGGCTACGTTGATCGCCTTGATATTGCACCAACCGGTGAAGTCCGCATCGTTGATTATAAAACAGGAAAATCTCCTAAGCCAGGTTGGGAAGAGAAAGCTCTTTTTCAGTTAAGGGTCTACGCACTTTTGTATTGGAAAAACACGGGTGTACTCCCCCGATTGCTGCAACTGATTTACCTAGGAGATGGACGAGTTGTTAAGAGCAACCCAACGCAGATGGATGTTGAATTAGTTGAAAAGGTACTGCGCCGCGTTGCAAAAGACATTTTCATCTCAATCGAGAGAGAGTATTGGCCGCCAAAGCCGTCACGATTATGTGATTGGTGCTTCTTCAAGAAGATCTGCCCCGCCCACAAAGATTAAATTGCGAGAGTAAAATCTTCAAACAAATTGTGCAGTTTCTCGAAGTTCAATTGCTCTAGAGATGAAATGACGCGAACCTTCGGTGATTCTTCAATGGTTACAAGATGTGGAACTGCGATCAAGAACGCTCCACTAGAGATAGCTGCATTCATTCCGGTTAACGAATCTTCAAAGATTAAACAATTTGTGATATCTGAATTGGTCATTGACGCAGCCTTGAGGTAGCAATCTGGATGAGGTTTTGTATTTACAACATCATCTGAACTAATGGAAAATGGAAACAAGTCGTGTCCTAAGTTATCCAGAACCGCGTCAACAATATTTCGTGG
>JBIIZP010000034.1:0-8675 GCA_044346215.1 Candidatus Planktophila sp. | reverse complement strand
GACCATCATCACCGCGAAACACAAAGCCATCTACCCCTCGTGAACCCAACACTTGGGCCATCACTAGATGCATGTGTTCGTTGGCAACACCAATTGCAGCTGCCTTTGGCTTGGCAGGGTTGGCTAAAGGTCCCAAAATATTAAATATCGTCGGAACGCCGAGCTCTTTTCTCGCGACTGCTGCATTTTTCATTGCTGGATGAAAAAGCGGCGCAAAACAAAAACCAATACCCAAAGTTGCGAAGCTCTCTTCGACTGCCTGCCCATTGAGATTGATGTTGATGCCTAAGTTTTCAAGTAAATCCGCAGATCCCGATTTTGAAGAGGCGGCACGATTGCCGTGCTTGATTACTTTCGCACCGGCTGCTGCTGCGATTATTGCCGATGTGGTTGAAATGTTAATCGTGTGAGCGCCATCGCCACCAGTTCCAACGGTATCGACCGCGCGATCTGAGATCGAGATTGGTGCGCAATGCTCGTACATCTGGGCGACAAGTGCTCCGACTTCTTCAGGGCTTTCCCCTTTATTTTTAAGGGCAATCAGAAATCTTTTTATAGTTGGATTATCAGCTGCGCCATTGAGTATTTCATTCATGCACCACTGAACGCGATCAACATCTAGATCTAGACCTGAATCAACAATCGCTATGTTTTCATCCCACAGCAACTGGCTCATGGGAAAAGTTAAGCAGAAACTACTGCGGTACCGCGCAACAATTCCGCAACGGTCTTAGCTAGGGTAAATGGATCGATTGGGTGGACCACAGATGCCTCTGCAAGAGACCAAGCGGCAAGCCACTTGTCTTCCTTGCGACCGGTAATCACAACTATCGGCGGGCAGTTAAATACCTCATCCTTGAGTTGACGAGCCATTCCCATTCCACCTTCTTGGGCTGCCTCACCATCTAAAATGAAAAGATCTGCGCGAAATCCACCGGCAAGATTTTTGGTGTCTACATAAGCACGAAGCGCTGACCCTGTCGCAAACTCATGGATCTCGTGTTCTGGTAAATCTTTGGCGGCGCGAACACCCAAGGCCGAGGCGATCGAAGCGCGAACTGATGAGTCATCTGAATACACGATGATCTGTTTTTTAGTCTCGGCCATGGATTTATTCTAATGAAAAATAAGGCTTCTTCCTCCCACTGCCCGCTCTCAGGTGAGACCTTTTTGAGGTGATCCGTTTCACCTCCTTAGGAGCAAAAACGAGGGGTTCTAGACGCTCCCCAGGCAGACGGCGAGCATGTTTTCGGGAATAATCACCTCTATGTCGAGCGCAGTGTCACACCATAAAATCTCCCGCCCTAATGCAGTAGCGGTTGGAACGATCGTCTGGCTTTCTAGCGAGTTAATGTTTTTTGCCGCACTCTTTGCCATGTACTTCACGATCCGCGCAGTGCAGGGGCCAGCGATTTGGGCCGAGTCAACTGAACTCTTAAGCATCCCCTTTGCAGCATTTAACACGACGATCTTGGTTCTCTCATCGGTGACCTGTCAGTTTGGTGTTTTTGCTGCCGAACGTTTTCAAAATCGCAGAACTGGAAAGTTGTACCAGATCAACAAGTGGGGAATGCGTGAATGGTTCGCCACAACTTTCTTGATGGGCTCTTTCTTCATTGCTGGTCAGGTTTACGAATACGCATTATTGGTTTCAGAAGGTTTGGCACTTTCGACTAATGCTTATAGCTCTGTCTTTTACATAACAACAGGATTCCACGGACTTCACGTAACCGGTGGATTAATCGCATTCCTCATTGTGATGATCCGAGTTTCGAAAGCTCGTCGATTTACTCACCAACAAGCAACAACTGCAATTGTTGTTTCGTATTACTGGCACTTCGTAGACGTCGTTTGGATCGCACTGTTTGCTGCGATTTACCTGATTAAGTAGTAAGGAATATAAGTGAAGCGTTTATCTCGCTACCGTCGCCACAAGGCAGTCGGTCCGGCATTGTTGATTTTTGCATTGCTTGCGATTGGAACAACATTTAGCGTTGCAAGTGCGACGACAACTGCCCAAACAACAAAAGCTGACAGATCTGCGCTGATCGAAGAAGGTCGTCAAATCTTTTTAAAGGGTTGCTCCTCTTGTCACGGTCTAAACTCTGAAGGTGGAGTGATCGCACCATCGCTGGTTGGTGTAGGAGCTGCTTCTGTGGATTTCCAAGTAGGCACAGGTCGCATGCCAATGGCGGACATGAGCCAACAAGCTGCGCGCAAGGATCCTTTGTATACCCCTGAAGAAACAGCTGCTTTGGCCGCTTACGTAGCATCACTTGCTCCTGGCCCAGAGATTCCAACTGAGGCTCAATTAAATTATGAACGTGATGGAAGTACTGCAGAAGGTGGAGAACTTTTCCGAACTAACTGCGCGATGTGCCACAACTTTGCGGGACAAGGTGGCGCGCTCACGCAAGGAAAATATGCACCAACGTTGATGGGTGTGGAACCAAAACACATTTATGAAGCAATGGTGACAGGACCACAAGCAATGCCAGTGTTTAGCGATAAGACAATTACACCTAAAGAAAAAATGGACATTATTAAGTGGATTAAGGTTGCAGAAGCAGAACCAAATATTGGTGGTGCCTCTCTTGGTCGCGTTGGTCCAGTTACTGAAGGCTTACTTGCATGGAGTCTTGGACTTGGACTTCTCATTGGTGTAGCTGTATGGCTAGCAATGAAGGCGAGATAACTCATGTCTAATGAATTAGAAGCGATTAAAGATCCTGGTCTACCCGGACATGTTCATCGCAAAGCTGACCATGATCCCTCTGCAGCTCGTCGAGCCGAACGTCAAGTCGCATCCATGTTCGCAATATCTGCAGCAGGAACTGTTCTTCTCATTGCCTCGTTCTTTATTCCGAGAGATGTTTATTTCTTTGTTCCAGTTCTAGGAGATCAGAACGCACACTTCCTTGGCGTTGGGTTAGGAATGGCAATTTCGCTCTTCTTCATTGGACTTGGCGCGATTCACTGGGCCAAAACACTGATGCCAGATCATGAAGTCGTTGCAAAGCGTCATGAATTCCGCTCACCAGATCAAGATCGCAAAGAGTTTGTTGAAACTGTTAAAGAAGGCGCAGCTGCAACTGGCTTGGGACGACGTTCATTGATCAAGAGAACTCTTGGTGCCGCCCTTGGCTTGTCTGCAATTTCTCCACTCCTACTTTTTAGAGATCTCGGACCTTTGCCAGGAAATGATTTGAAAGAGACTTCTTGGAAGTCTGGAACTTACTTAGTAACAGACCCGGGTGACCGACGCATTCGTGCATCCGATCTTGAAGTTGGAGCAGTTGCCCAGGTGCTTCCTGAAACCGATGACCCCGAGCACAGAAAACTCAATGACATTGCTAAGGATGCAGTTCTACTGATTCGTTTGCGCCCAGAAGAGTTCAACTTGGATGCAGAGCGCCTGAGCTGGACACACGAAGGAATTATCGCTTTCTCAAAGATTTGTTCCCACATGGGTTGCGCCGTGGCTTTGTACGAACAACAAACTAAGCATCTTTTGTGTCCGTGCCACCAGTCAACTTTTGATGTAACCCGTGCGGCCAAGGTTATTTTTGGACCTGCGGCTAGACCACTTCCGCAGTTAAATATCTCAGTGGACGCCGAGGGATTCCTGGTCGCTCGCGAACCATTTAATGAACCTGTAGGACCTAGCTTTTGGGGGCGTATTTCTTCATGACAACAGAACATCGTTTAGGGCAGGTCGCTAATTACGTTGATGAGCGCACTGGTGCTGCAGCATGGATGAAAAAGAACCTGCAAAAGGTTTTCCCGGATCACTGGTCATTCCTACTGGGTGAAGTTGCTCTTTACTCATTCATCATTCTTTTGTTGTCAGGTACATATCTAACATTTTGGTTTGATCCATCA
This sequence comes from Candidatus Planktophila sp., assembly GCA_044346215.1. GTDB lineage: Bacteria > Actinomycetota > Actinomycetes > Nanopelagicales > Nanopelagicaceae > Planktophila. Next base: position 4,793 of record JBIIZP010000034.1, on the reverse strand, counting down.
GCACGGGAAGTTATTTATGAAGGAAGTTACGAACCGCTAGAAGGCGTGCAAATGTCTGCGGCTTATGCCTCAACGCTTCACATCTCATTTGAAGTTCGTGGTGGTTTGTTGATGCGCCAGATTCATCACTGGGCCGCACTTATCTTCATGGCAGCAATTGTTGCTCACCTGATGCGAGTTTTCTTTACTGGTGCATTCCGCAAGCCACGTGAAGCTAACTGGATCATCGGTATTGGACTTCTTACTCTAGGAATTGTTGAAGGCTTCCTTGGTTACTCACTTCCAGATGATCTACTGTCTGGAACTGGTATTCGAATCGCTGAAGCAATCATTCAAGCGATACCCGTGGTCGGGTCATACCTGTCTTATTTTGCTTTTGGCGGAGCCTTCCCTGGTGAAGCATTTATCCCACGTATTTATATTGTTCACGTGCTGCTCTTACCAGGCGCATTCCTTGCGCTGATCACCGTTCACTTGATGATGGTTTGGTACCAGAAGCACACTCAGTACCCAGGCCCAGGTCGCACAGAGAAGAACGTTGTTGGTTACCCATTGATGCCGGTCTACATGGCAAAAGCTGGCGGTTTCTTCTTTATCGTATTTGGAGTTACAGCATTTATTTCCGCGGTCGCTTCCATTAACCCAATCTGGTTATACGGTCCATACACGCCAGGCCAGATAACCGCGGGCTCACAGCCTGACTGGTACATGGGATGGCTTGATGGTCTTGTTCGAATGGCCCCACCGATTGAAACATATTTCTTCGGCTACACCGTTTCGTGGAACATCTTGATTCCAGGCCTCATTGTTCCTGGAATTTTGTTCACTGGTATGGCGCTATATCCATTTATCGAAAGTTGGATAACTGGTGATAAGCGCGAACACCACCTGCTCGATCGTCCACGCAATGCACCTAACAGAACTGCACTAGGTGCCATGTCAATTACTTTCATGATCGTTGCCCTGATTAACGGTGGAAACGATTTGATTGCTACACACTTTGATTTATCAATTAATCAAATCATGTGGGGCACAAGAATTGGAATTCTTGTATTACCTCCTCTTGCATTTGTAATTACCAAGCGCCTGTGTCTGTCTCTGCAACGAGCTGACCGTGAACTTGTTTTGCATGGTCGAGAGACTGGTCGTTTACTGCGTTTGCCAAGCGGAGAGTTTGTGGAAGTTCATGAGCCGATCTCACCAGAGAAGGCTTACCTGCTGACTTCACATGAGCAACTACCTGCGCTAGATCTTCCTATCGAAGATGCTCGCGGCGTTAAGCGCGCAGGTGCGATCAGAAACAAGATTCGCTCTCGTATGAGTGTTGCTCACTCTGAAGCGGTTCCAAAAGTCTCGACCGAAGATCTCAAGGAAATCGAGAGCCATTAATTTAAGTTAACTGGCTCTAACCTCGCATTACAAGCCAAACACCCAAGGCGGTAATTCCTATACCTAGGAAGCCTTGGGTGTTTACTTTTTCGCCAAAGAGAACGAATGCTTCTATCGCAGTTGCTGGTGGAACAAGATAGAAAAGAGAAGAAACCTTTGCTGCACTGCCCGTGTTAAGTAGCCACAAAAGCAGCAAGATTGCACCTACTGAAAGCACCAGCACGAGCCACACGAAGGCCGCGGTAAAGCGAAGGCTCCATGTAATCGAAGTTTCCTGTGTTGCTAAGGCAATAATTCCCAATACACAACCGCTGAACAGGTACTGATAAGCAGTTCCACTAATCAATGGAATATCAGCACCTAACTTCTTTTGTAGCAAAGTGGCAGTGGTGCTTCCCATTAATGCGACAAGAATTGCAATGATCGCAGGCATTGGTATCTCAGAATCAAAGGATGGAGCTAAGACCAAAACAACACCAGATAATCCCGTAAGCAATCCAATAACCTGGACGCGTCGCAGTGACTCCCCCAAAACTTTCACTGCGAAAACAGAGACCAGAACTGGTTGAAGACTGGTTACAACAGCGGCTACTCCCGCAGGCAAGCCTTGTGCAATAGAGTAAAAGACTCCGCCCAGATAACAGGCGTGCAAAAAGAATCCAATCAGACCCGAGCGAGCTATAGCTCCGCGGCCTATCCGCACCGGCATTCTCAATGCTCGTGCAAGAGCAAAAAGAAGTATGGCTGCGAGCAGAATGCGTACCGCTAAGAAGACAAAAGGATCGGCATATGGCAAACCATATTTAGCACCTACAAAGCCAGTGCTCCACAGAAGAACAAAGAGGGCTGGAGCAAATCTTTCTAAGGTCAACCTTCGCAGATCGCCTTCAGGGAAACTAGAGATTTAGCCATGAACTTAGGGTTATGCGCCATAGCCCCGGTGCGCTTAAGCCACCACTTGGAAAAAGGTGAAATTTTGCTGGCATCAAAAGATTCGGTAACGATTGTTTGACTGGGCGAAACTGCTTCAAGCTCATAACACCAAGTCCACTTCATTAAGTGGCACCAAGTAATCTTCTTATTCTCTTCGAATTCAACAACTGTGTTCTTGATTCGATACGGCACTTTGATCTTCATAGACATCCCAAAAGTTGCACCCAAAAAGAGGCGCTCTGGGCCTGAAATCGCAGCTCTTACGCTGCCAGAACCATCGAAACGCTGGTGGGCTGCAGGGGCTGCTAGTAAATCAAAGATTGTAGATGCGGGTGCATTAATCGTAATTCGCGCTGCAGCAGTATTGGGAAAATCTACGGGAAGTATTTCAGCACGATGTGAACTCATTAGTGAGCAGAAGCAATCTCTGGTTTTTCATACTCGGTAACCATTCCGATAATTGAAATAACCAGTACGCCTAACCCAATCAGTGAAAGCCACCAACCAACGATTAAACCAAGAGCAAAAACACATGCGCTCACTGCCACGGGCAATGGCCACCAAGAATGCGGGCTATAGAAACCAAGTTCTCCCGCACCATCAGCAATTTCAGCGGTTAAGTTATCTTCAGGAAGCGTGACACCAATTCGCTTTTGTGTAAACCAAACGTAGAAGCCCACCATTCCGGCCAAACAGGCCGACAAAAGCATTCCGGCAATACCAACTTCTTCGCCGCCGATCTGCCAGTAAATAACTGTCATGATCACATAGAAAACACTCAGCCCGCCAAATAACTTCCAGGATGCTTTCATGGGTAATTAATGCCCTTCAGTCTTGACGTGAGGATGGTGTAAATCAAATGCAGGACGCTCTGAAGAAATGCGAGGCATCGACAAGAAATTATGGCGAGGTGGTGGACATGAGGTTGCCCATTCCAAGGAAGAACCGTAACCCCAAGGATCATCGACTCCAACCATTGGTGCCTTACGAGTGATCCAAATGTTTATCGCAAATGGAATCATGGACAGAGCTAACAAGAACGAGCCGATAGTTGAGACAGTATTCATGAAAGTGAAACCATCAGTTGGTAGGTAATCGGCATAACGTCGAGGGAAGCCCTTAATTCCAAGCCAGTGCTGAATCAAGAAAGTGAGGTGGAAGCCAAAGAAGAGTGTCCAGAAGTGAATCTTTCCGAGCATTTCATTGAGCATGCGACCAGTGAACTTAGGCCACCAGAAGTAGAAACCTCCGAACATCGCAAAGACCACAGTTCCAAAGAGAACATAGTGGAAGTGCGCAACTACGAAGTAGCTAGCAGAGACTGCAAAATCAAGTGGTGGTGAGGCCAAAATGATTCCGGTAATTCCACCGAACAAGAAGGTCACCAAAAATCCCATAACCCATAACATCGGGGTTTCAAAGGTTACGTGGCCACGCCACATCGTTCCGATCCAGTTGAAGAATTTCACACCCGTTGGCACACCAATGAGGAAGGTCATGAAGGAGAAGAATGGCAGTAGCACCTGACCACTTGCGAACATGTGGTGTGCCCATACTGAAACTGAAAGAGCTGCAATTGCAATTGTTGCAGCAATTAGTCCGAGATAACCAAAGATTGGCTTGCGGCTAAACACTGGCAAGATTTCAGTAACGATTCCGAAGAATGGAAGCGCCAAGATATAAACCTCGGGGTGTCCAAAGAACCAGAACAAGTGTTGGAACAACATCACGCCGCCATTGGCAGGATCAAACAGATGCGTTCCATAGAGGCGATCGGACTCGAGACCCAATAGCGCAGCTGCTAATGGTGGGAAAGCAAGCAGAACTAAAATCGAAGTAAGCAATACGTTCCATGAAAAGATAGACATACGGAACATCGTCATGCCTGGTGCACGCATCGTGAAAATAGTCGTAATGAAGTTAACGCCACCAAGAATTGTTCCCACACCACTGATTGCAAGACCAATTAACCAAAGGTCAGAACCGATACCAGGTGAGTACTGAGAATTAGAAAGTGGTGCATAAACGGTCCAACCAAATGAGGCAGCACCGCCAGGTGACAGGAATCCACCGAAGGCCATGAGCGAACCGAATAAAAACAACCAATACGACAACATGTTGAGACGTGGGAACGCCACATCTGCAGCACCGATCTGTAGCGGCATGATCACGTTAGCAAAACCAACAAAGAGTGGGGTTGCAAACATCAGCAACATAATCGTTCCGTGCATAGTGAAAATCTGGTTGTACTGCTCATTACTAAGGAATTGCATTCCTGGGCGTGCCAATTCTGCGCGCAAAGCAAGGGCTAAAACTCCACCAATGAGGAACCAAGCAAATGATGTGAGTAAATACAAATAACCGATGGTCTTGTGGTCAGTAGAAGTAATCCACTTTACCAATGACTTTCCCTTAGGTGTTGGCGCTGGACCACTTACGGCCGTTGTTGACCTTTCGGCGTATGTCGTCAT
>JBIIZP010000140.1:0-2507 GCA_044346215.1 Candidatus Planktophila sp. | reverse complement strand
GTCAAGCTCGCAACTGAACTACAGCGTCGATCGACAGGTCGAACCATTTATGTTCTAGATGAACCAACAACGGGATTGCACTTTGAAGATGTGAACAAGTTGCTTACCGTTCTCAACCGTTTAGTAGATACCGGCAACACAGTTGTTGTTATCGAGCACAACCTAGATGTCATTAAGTGTTCGGACTGGGTTATCGACATGGGACCCGAAGGTGGTTTCCGTGGGGGACTAGTAGTTGCCGAAGGAACTCCTGAAACTGTTGCGGCCGTTAAAGAGAGCTATACCGGACAGTTCTTGGGTGAAATCTTAAAATCAAATAGAAAAGCCCCAGCGAAAAAGTAGTCTCATGGCAGATCCTCAAAGTTATCGGCCTACAAACATCCCGGAACACCCTGGGGTATATCGCTTTTACAACAAGTTAGACAAAGTTATCTACGTTGGCAAAGCAAAGAATCTTAAGAATCGCCTAAGCAATTACTTTCAAGCAAATCTTGCGACCAAAACGTATCGCATGGTTCACGAAGCGGTTCGTGTTGATTGGACCATTGTTAGTACCGAGCTTGAAGCCTTAGCGCTGGAATTTAGTTGGATCAAGCAGTATCAACCTAAGTACAACGTTCAGTTTAAAGATGACAAGTCCTATCCATATTTAGCCTTATCGCTCAATGATGAATACCCAATGATCTTCATAACGCGCAAGGACAAGCGACCTGGGCTCAAGTACTTTGGCCCTTACACAAACGCCTGGGCACTTCGTAACACTTTTGAAGTTTTACTCAAGGTTTTTCCCGTCAGATCGTGCTCATCTTCCAACTTCACTCGCGCTCAACGCAGTAAGAGACAGTGCTTACTGGGAGATATTGGCAAGTGCGCAGCACCTTGCGTTGATTGGATCTCGAAAGAGGATCATAAAAAACTAGCTGAGCGCCTGAATGAGTTTATGGAATCTGGGATGGAAAACATTCTTCCCAAATTGCACGAAGAAATGAACACCGCCGCTGCCAATGAAGAGTTTGAAAGAGCGGCACGCCTGCGTGATCAGATCGAATCTTTTGAAAAAGCCCAGAAATCTACGGAAGGCAATTTCTCTGATGATTTAGATGGGGACTTCATCTCTATTTATCATGATGGCTTTCATGCTGCTGGCTCGATCTTTTCTATGCAGCGGGGATCGGTCAAAGGTTCCAGGTCGTGGATTGTTGATCAAGAGATGGTGCTTGAAGGACAGGACGAGATAACCGCGCTGATGTACTCAATTTATGGATCAGGTGCAATCGCAGTTCCACGCAATATTTACATCAATGCAGAACCTTCTGACAAAGAACAGCTCGAACAATGGCTTGGCTCCATAGGTTCTACGAAAGTCGAAATCAAAGTTCCGCAACGCGGAGAAAAGGTTGAACTGCTCGATACCGTTAAGAGAAATGCCCAGTACTCACTTATTCAGTACCTCAGTAAGCGAGCCACAGATGCCGCTGTCAGCGGGAAAGCGTTAACTGAAATCGAAGAACATCTGAACCTTGGTCGTACGCCATTGCGGATCGAGTGTTTTGATATCTCAAACATCTCGGGCACATCTGTTGTTGCATCTATGGTGGTTTTCGAAGATGGAATGATTAAGAAGAGCGAATACCGCCGGTTCATCATTGATACCAGCGAAGGATTTGATGACACTCGTGCGATGCACCAAGTGATTACTCGCAGACTTAAGCGTTTGCTTGATGATCGCAAAGAGAATGAAGCCGAAGTTGCAGAATTGGGAGGCAAACCAAGCAAGTTCGCTTACCCTCCACAGCTCATCGTGGTTGATGGTGGTCAACCGCAAGTAAATGCCGCACAGCGCGCACTGGATGAGTTAGGAATCAAGGACATTGCGTTGTGCGGATTAGCTAAGCGCTTAGAGGAAGTGTGGATTCCAGGTTCTAAGGATCCACTGATTTTGCCCCGCAGTAGCGAAGGTTTGTATCTCTTACAGCGCATCAGAGATGAGGCGCATCGCTTTGCAATTACCTTCCATCGATCTCGCCGTTCAAAGGTTATGTTGGAGTCAGTTTTGGATCAAATTCCGCAATTAGGTTCAGCCCGCAGGGCGTCTTTGCTTGAAAGATTTGGTTCAGTTGCTGCCATTAGGAAAGCTTCTGTAGAAGACATAGCGGCTACCCCAGGAATCGGCTCGAAGATTGCTTTGATTATAGAGACGCATTTGTCTACAGTTGTGACTCAATCAGTAAATGCTGAAACCGGCGAGATCATGGATAGTAAGTAATGGGCAATGAATTTTTCGATCTTCCAGCGGAGGATCAACAGAAGTCATTGACAACTTTCGCAACCGGGTTGCTTAAAGATTATGGAATTCACGATGCGAAAGTTTCTTGCATCAACTTCGAATTCAACGCAACCTTTGCCGTTGAAAGTGAATCAGGTGTCAAGTACGCCCTGCGAATCAACATCAACTCAACCCGTACCGTCGATAACATGAAAGCCGAGGTCGAATGGGTTCGTCACCT
>JBIIZP010000139.1:0-2517 GCA_044346215.1 Candidatus Planktophila sp. | reverse complement strand
GCCGATGGTTGCCAAAACAGGTCTAGCGCGTTTAGCCATCGCCACCCAGACACCGATTGTTCCAATTGCTCAATGGGGATCCCAGATCGTGATGCCAACCTATGAAAAGAAAATTAAATTTTTCCCGCGCACGCCCATCAAGATTTTAGTTGGAAAGCCACTTGATCTCTCTGCCTGGTATGGAAAAGAAAATGATCAAGATGCTTTACGTGAAGCCACTGCATTTGTAATGCGCGAGCTTACAAATTTGCTAGAAGAGCTGCGAGGCGAAAAACGCCCCGTGGAAATCTTTGACCCCCACAATTCAAGCCTACCTAGAACTGGAAACTTTAAGAAGGCAAAGAAGAAGTGAGCAAGGTTGTAGTTCTTGGCGCAGGTCAGTGGGGAACCACTATGGCGCAAGTTCTTTGCGATGCTGGAAACCATGTATTGATGTGGGGCCGTAGCCAGGAATTAGTAGATGAAGTAAACCAAAAGCATACAAACTCAAAGTACTTAGATCAAAATGTTTTACCAGTTGGCCTGAAAGCCACAACGAGTTTAAGCGAAGCTTTCGAGTACTCAAATATCTATGTACTTGCGGTGCCTGCGCAAACTCTTCGTGAAAATCTCACCGCCTGGAAGTTGATGGTTCAACCCAATGCCTTGTTCATAAGCACGCTCAAAGGTATTGAAGTAAGCACAATGTCTCGTATGACTGAAATTATTTCAGAGGTACTAGAGACGACAAACATTGCCATTATTACCGGCCCCAACCTGGCCAACGAGCTTGTTTTACGTCAGCCAGCTGGTGCGGTTGCGGCAGCCCCCACAATTGCAATCGCTGAAAAAGTTCAACAACTGTTTACGACTCCGTATTACAGGGTATACACATCCATCGATGTTCTGGGGTGCGAATTAGCTGGTGCAATTAAAAGTGTGATCGCCCTGGCAGTTGGAATGTCGATTGGTATGGGATACGGCGAAAATACTCAAGCAATGTTAATTACGCGTGGACTAAACGAAGTTGCACGTTTATGTGCGGCACATAACGCCGATCCACTGAGTGCAGCAGGACTTGCGGGCATGGGCGACTTAGTTGCAAGCTGTGGATCAGCTCTTTCTCGTAATCGCACCTTTGGCGAGGTTTTAGGAAAAAGCGGATCAATGGATGTCGCAAGAACAACTGTGGCAAAGACAGTTGAAGGCGTGGCTTCATCTAGCGCAGTTCTTGAAATCTCTCACCGAGTAGGCATAGAAGTACCCGTGATTGAAGCGGTAGCAGATGTGGTTTCAGGAACCTTGACTCCTGAGCAAGCAATAGATCGTCTGATGGAAATTACTACCAAGGCCGAAAATTTCATTCGATGAGCCAAAAAACTGTGGCGATTATCTGTGGGGGACCCAGCAGCGAACATGAAGTTTCATGTGTTTCTGGTGGAGGCGTCTTAAAGGGTTTAGATACAAAACTTTTTACTCCGCTTTTGATTGGAATTACTAAGGGCGGTAAATGGGTCAGCCTTGAAAACAACTACCCGTTGGCAATAGTTAACAAGGTGATGCCTACAATTGAAGACAACGGAACATCAGTTGAGCTTGTGCAAGGTGGTCTTGTAATCGATGGAAAGTTTGTCCATGTGGATTGTGTGTTTCCAGTACTTCATGGCGAATTTGGCGAAGACGGAAAGATTCAGCAGTTATTGGAAGATGTTGGTGTTGTCTACGTGGGGAGCGGAGTTAAGGCATCTGCAGATGCGATGGATAAAGCACGAGCCAAAGAGCTATTTTCTGCAGCAGGCATGAAAGTTGCACCTGGTTTTGTTGTAAAAAAAGGTGACGCCCATCCTGATCCGCAGACATTTACCTATCCAGTCTTTGTGAAGCCATCAAGTGGTGGATCAAGTCGTGGAACTCATAAAGTTAAATCAGCAGAAGCATTGTCTGCAGCTATCAATGACGCTTTCTTATACGACTCCAAGGTATTGATTGAAACCGCTATTAATGGACGCGAAATCGAATGTGCAGTCCTAGAGCGTGATGGAACAAGTTATGCCTCTGTCCTGGGAGAAATTATCGTGAATCCCCAATTTGAATTCTATGATTTTGAAGCAAAGTATTTGGATGATGCAACAACGGTAAAGATTCCTGCTGATATCCCTGAAGCTGATGCCCAGGCAATTCAAATTGCGGCGATGCAAGCTTTTGACGCGCTAGGTTGTGCAGGACTGGCACGTTGTGACTTTTTCTATACCCATGACAGTCAAATCATCATTAATGAGATTAATACTTTGCCCGGATTTACTGGCACCAGTGTTTATCCCAAGTTATGGCAGGCAACGGGGGTCAGTTACTCCGATTTGATTACAGCGCTGATTGATTCAGCGATGAGCAAAGCTTGATAAAATTTAGCTCAGGTGTGTAACTGGGCAAGTCAAGGTACGTGTAATTCCAGGTACTGCTTGAACCTTTGAAAGAACTAGTCGACCAAACTCTTCCATGCTTGCAGCTTCTGCGCGCATGATTACATCGTAAGGACCA
>JBIIZP010000138.1:0-2526 GCA_044346215.1 Candidatus Planktophila sp. | reverse complement strand
GCACCAACCAAGGTGAAATGTGGAAGTTGCAATGGGATAGCAGTTGCGCCAGGACCCTTTCCAACGATTACATCTACTCGAAAGTCTTCCATCGCCAAATACAAAAGCTCTTCGGCTGGACGAGGCAATCTATGAATCTCATCAAGAAAAAGGATTTCTCCTTCAACCAATGAAGAAAGAATCGCAGCTAAATCACCGGCGTGGGTAATTGCTGGACCACTAGTAATTCGAATCGGAGCATTCATTTCACTGGCAAGAATTAATGCAAGCGTTGTTTTTCCTAAACCAGGTGGGCCAGACAGCAAAATGTGATCGGCAGGAGAATTACGATTACGCGCAGCGGTCAGTAGAACATCAATCTGTTCACGCACGCGGTGCTGTCCGATGAAATCCGTCAAAGACTTTGGCCGCAATGCATGCTCTAGCGCAGACTCATCACTCTTAATTTGCGGAGTAACTAAACGATCATCAGCCACGAGAACTCTTTCCGCTAGCTAGTGTTCGCTTGAGCAACTCACTCAGTTCAACTCCTGATGCTTCAACACCATCTGCTTGTAGCTCGGAAACAACCTCAGAGATCGCGTTATCGGACTCTTTTGGTGAAAAACCTAAAGAAACAAGTGCACTTGATAACTGTTCTCTCCATGCTGGCTGATGTCCCTTGTACTGCTGGACATGGGAAAGATCGCTCAGTTTTCCTTTGAGCTCTAAAATCATACGCTGCGCGCCTTTACGCCCAATTCCTGGAACTTTCTCAATAGCACCAATATCTTCTTGCGAGATAGCGCGACCTAAATCTTCTGGGGTAAGTGCTCCCAGAATAGAGAGCGCGACCTTTGGTCCAATACCTGAAACCGTTTGAACTAATTCAAACAAGGTACGGGACTCTTCATTTACAAATCCAAAAAGAGTTAAAGAATCCTCACGCACGACAAGTGAAGTAAAAAGTTGAACTTGAGAACCAAGAGTTACTTGCGTCGTTGTAGCAGGCGTCACTAAAACACTCAGACCAAAGCCACCTACTTCAACGACCAAACGATCACTTTGAATTGATCTAACGGTTCCGCTTAAAAGAGAGATCATTGTGATCTCAACTTCTTCAGACGCGATTGTTCTGTCGCAACCGCTTGCGCTAATCGCGCATTTCCTGCACCGCGCCAAATGTTACAAATTGCAAGCGCCAATGCATCCGTAGCATCGACTGGCTTTGGGATCGAATCAAGATTCAGAATTTTCTGGACCATCATCGCCACTTGGGCTTTATTAGCCCGACCATTTCCCGTAACCGAAGCTTTAACTTCAGATGGCGTATGCATCATTACTGGAATTCCAGCCTTTGCTGCCAACAGCAATGCAACACCTGCAGCTTGTCCGGTGCCCATAACGGTTCGCACATTGTGTTGAGAAAATACTCTTTCAACCGCAATAACATCGGGCTTCCACATATTTATCCATTGCGATAATTGTTGATCAAGATCCAATAGCCGTTGCTCTAAAGCCGCTTCAACGGGGGTAAGGATTACTCCTACTTCGACAAGAGAAAGGGGCGAACCAACAGCACCATCGACGATGCCAACACCGCAACGAGTAAGACCTGGGTCAACACCCAAAACTCTCATTGCCATCCTCGTGCTTTCTCAATAAGCCAAAGTTGAAGCCTAAGGTTATTGCGCAAGGCTCTATTCGAGGCTCGCCATAACTTCATCAGAAACATCAAAATTACTATAAACATTCTGCACATCGTCAAGCTCTTCAATTGCATCGATCAACTCAAAAACCTTCTTTGCTCCGTCGGCATCCAAAGGAATCGACATCGATGGAAGAAATGAAGAATCCGCTGATTCATAATCAATTCCAGCGCTCTGCAAGGCGGTTCTAACTGGTACCAAATCAACAGGTTCGCTCACGATCTCAAAAGCTTCTCCAAGATCATTAACCTCTTCGGCACCAGCCTCTAAGACCGCTTCCAGGATTGAATCTTCCGTAAGGGATCCATCCTTCTTAACTATGACAACGCCTTTGCGATTGAAAAGGTAGGAAACAGATCCAAGATCTGCCATCGATCCGCCGTTTCGAGTGACTGCAACTTTAACTTCAGATGCCGAACGATTTCGGTTATCCGATAAACATTCGATCATGATCGCTACCCCGTTTGGACCATAACCCTCGTACATGATGGTGATCCAGTCTTTAGCACCGGCTTCTAATCCTGCACCGCGCTTGATTGCGCGATCGATGTTGTCTGCTGGCATTGAAGATTTCTTAGCCTTGGCAACGGCATCAAATAATGTTGGGTTGCCATCCATATCAGCGCCACCATTTCGTGCGGCAACTTCTATTGCACGAATCTGCTTAGCAAATACTTTTGCACGACGACTATCGATAATTGCCTTCTTGTGCTTAGTCGTAGCCCACTTGGAATGGCCTGACATGGCTTCACCTCACCTAGCTAAAGTTCAAACTTTTAATTATTGGGTTACTTTACCTTTAGAAGTGCTGGACGGGCTACCTGCTCAATGAAATAAA
>JBIIZP010000137.1:0-2535 GCA_044346215.1 Candidatus Planktophila sp. | reverse complement strand
TAACTTTCTTAGATATATCAGCCAGTGTTGCAGGAAGAGAAACAACCCTTGATGTTGTTCGGCGCACCGCAGAGCAGGTATTCATTCCATTAACAGTTGGTGGAGGGATTAGAAGTGTTGAAGATGTGGATCGCTTATTGCGTGCTGGAGCGGACAAAGTTTCGATTAATACATCAGCACTTGCACGCCCACAGTTAATTGCAGAGATTGCAGATCGTTTTGGTTCGCAGGTATTGGTTCTTTCAGTTGACGCACGACGAGCCCGGACTGAATCTGGTTTTGAGGTCACCACGCATGGCGGTCGACAAAGCGATGGTGTTGACGCACTTGCTTGGGTGGAACAAGCGTGCGCACTTGGAGTCGGCGAAATCCTTTTGAACTCAATGGATGCAGATGGAACTCGTGCTGGTTATGACATTGGAATGATTACAGCGGTCCGCGGCGTATCTAAGGTGCCGTTGATTGCAAGTGGTGGGGCTGGCTCGCTAGAAGATTTCTCTGCCGCCCTTGATGCGGGCGCAGATGCGCTACTGGCAGCAAGTGTCTTTCACTTTGGAGTTCACCGAATCGGGGATGTGAAGCGCTATCTCGGTAAGCACCATTATCCGGTGCGCGCCGCTGCCACTGTGTAAGGCAGAATAAGCACATGACAACTCTGGATCCGCAGGTAGCTGCCCTTCTGAAGGATCCAAGCCTCTTGATTCCTGCAATTGTTCAAGATTCAACCAGCAAGGAAGTTTTGATGCTGGCCTATATGAATTCACAATCTCTTGAATTGACCCGGACAACAGGCAAAGCGACCTACTGGTCACGGAGCAGAAATGAATTGTGGGTTAAGGGTGCAACTTCTGGACATTTTCAACAGGTTCAATCGATCTCATTAGATTGTGATGGAGATGCTTTACTTCTTGAAGTTATTCAAACTGGAGTTGCGTGCCATACAGGCGAACGCACCTGTTTTCACACTCCATTAGAGCTGCGATCGTAAAATGAATCTAGAAGAGTTTCGCGCCTACGCAAAAGTTTCAAATGTCATACCTGTGTCGCGAAAGCTTCTAGCAGATTCTGAAACACCACTTGGCGTTTACAAGAAGTTAGCAAAGAGTGCGGCCAACACATTTCTTCTGGAATCTGCCGAACATGGTGGAGTTTGGTCACGTTACTCATTTATTGGTGTTCGCAGCGAGGCCACATTAAGTGAAAAAGATGGTTTGGCATATTGGCAGGGGACAGCACCGGCTGGTGCGCCAACTGGAATTGATCCATTGGAAGCTTTGCGTTTATCTGCAGCGCATTTGCGATCGCCAAAGATTCCAGGCTTACCGCCTTTAACTGGTGGTTTGGTGGGATTCATGGGCTATGACGTTGTTCGCAGATTAGAAAAGTTACCATCGCTCTCGCACAAGGATATTCCGCTTCCGGAACTTTCTTTCATGCTGACAAGTGACTTAGCAGTGATGGATCACAGCGAAGGAACCATTACTTTAATTGCAAATGCAATCAATTGGAATGGCAGTGATGATCGCATTGATGAAGCATATGCATCATGTATCGAAAGACTTGATCGCATGCAGGCTGATTTAGCAACATCAATTCCAGGTGACGCCGCCTCCATTCCTGACTTCTCATTGCCTGACTACACCGGCAATATTTCTGCAGAGCAGTACAAGAAGAACATCGCGCACGTGAAGGAAGAAATCCTTGCAGGTGAAGCCTTTCAAGTTGTTTTGTCACAACGTTTTGCCATGCCTTGTTCTGCCGATGCCATAGATGTTTACCGCATGCTTCGACTCAATAATCCATCTCCATATATGTATCTGTTCCGCTTTACAGATGGAATCGAAATTGTTGGATCTAGCCCTGAAGCGTTGGTGAAAGTTAATCAAGAGGATGTAATGATTCATCCAATTGCCGGAACCCGTAAGCGATCAGCAAATCCTGAAGAAGATCATCGTTTAGCTGAAGAGTTGCTGGCAGACCCCAAAGAGCGTGCTGAGCACTTGATGCTGGTAGACCTTGGCAGAAATGATTTAGGGCGCGTGTGCGCGCCTGGAAGTGTAGAAGTAATTGATTTTATGCATATCGAGCGTTACTCGTATGTGATGCACATCGTTTCTACTGTAATCGGCAAGCTTTCAAAGAAATCATCTCCGGTTGATGCGCTCTTTTCAGTATTTCCTGCAGGAACTTTGTCGGGTGCGCCAAAGCCACGAGCTATGGAGATCATTGAAGAGTTAGAAACAACTAGACGTGGTGTTTATGGCGGAATCGTTGGTTACATAGATTTTACTGGAAATCTAGACACCTGTATCGCAATTAGAACCGCATTGCTATACAAGGGAACTGCCTTTGTTCAAGCTGGTGCTGGAGTCGTAGCCGACTCTGATCCAGAATCTGAAAACCAGGAGTGTCGCAATAAAGCTGCCGCAGTGTTAACCGCGGTGCATGCGGCAAATCGCTTGGCGGGCCAGAGATGAAAGAGTTCTTACCTGTGCTGATTTCCTTAGTGTGCGTATTTGCTTTAGTCATTGTTAT
>JBIIZP010000136.1:0-2538 GCA_044346215.1 Candidatus Planktophila sp. | reverse complement strand
TCAATGGAAAGTTTGTAGAAACCCGCTACGCCATGTCTCATCGCAACGGTCCAATCTGGCACGGCTACCTTGCCGGGGTTCGGCCTGGCCAAAGGTATGGATATCGGGTTTATGGTCCATGGATTCCTGAATATGGCATGCGCTTTAACGAAGCAAAACTTTTACTCGACCCATACGCGCATGTAATCGATGGTGATGTTGTTTATTCACCTGAAATTTATAGTCACGTTGCAGATGATGCGTTAGGTAATGGGGATCTGACCGAAAAGGATACCCGTGACAGTGCAGGCAAGGTTCCGTTTTCAGTTGTTACAGATTACGGTCTTCGCCAGATCAATCGTCCATTGGTTCCTTGGGCGAAAACAATTGTTTACGAAGCACACGTGAAGGGCTTAACCGCTTTCAATCATGAAATCACTGAAAACGAACGCGGTAGCTACAAAGCACTAGGCCACCCCAGCACGATTGCGCACCTGAAATCAATAGGAGTAACCGCGCTAGAACTGCTGCCGATTGCACAATCAATTACCGAGCCCACAATTTATAACCGAGGTCGTAAAAATCATTGGGGATACAACTCATTACTCTTTAGCGCTCCTCACAAAGAGTACGCGTCAACTGCAGACCCAATTTCAGAGCTTCAGTGGGCGGTAGATCAACTACATGCTGCAGGTATTGAAGTGATTTTGGATGTTGTCTATAACCACACCGCCGAAGGTGGCGTTGCTGGTCCAACTCTTTCTTACAAGGGAATAGATGGACATTCCTATTACCGTCAAGATTCGTATGGTAATTATGTTGATGTAACTGGCTGTGGCAATACTTTTGCTGCAAGCAAGCCGCATTCGGTGCGCCAGATTATTGATTCTTTGCGTTGGTGGATTGAAGTAATTGGTGTTGATGGTTTCCGCTTTGATCTGACCACCGCTTTGTACACAAGTGACAGTGCCTTTAATTCTTCGCTCATGGCAGCAATTGGAGCTGATTCTGTGCTTCGAAACTTCAAAATGATCGCCGAACCTTGGGATGTATCACGGTATTCCCTGGGAGATTTCCCGCATCCATGGCGCGAATGGAACGATGCGTATAGGGATTCTGTTCGCCAATTCTGGCTGGGCGATTTAGCTCGTGGATTTGGTGAAGGTGTTTCAGATATCGCTTCCAGCATCAGTGGCTCTAGCAATATCTTTCACTACCGCGGCCCAACCTCGTCAATCAACTTTGTAGCAGCCCATGATGGATTCACTATTCATGACATGGTCACCTATAACGAG
The DNA here is from genome assembly GCA_044346215.1 of Candidatus Planktophila sp. Taxonomy (GTDB): domain Bacteria; phylum Actinomycetota; class Actinomycetes; order Nanopelagicales; family Nanopelagicaceae; genus Planktophila. The sequence goes on along the minus strand of JBIIZP010000136.1, from coordinate 1,264 downwards.
AAACGCAATCAACCTAATCTAGAAAATAACATGGATGGAAATGATTCAAACCGTTCTTGGAATGTTGGGCATGAAGGCGAAAGTAATGATCCTCGAATTCAAGAGATTCGTCATCGCCTTAAGAAATCCTTACTTGCAACCTTGATGCTTTCATCTGGTGTGCCAATGCTCAACATGGGTGACGAGGTAAGCAGAAGCCAGAATGGTTCGAACAACGCATACTCACTTCCACTAGATGACAGGCAAGTTGACGAAGCTTCCTTTAATGCCGGCTGGGCGTTGCCATGGGATTTAACTGCTGAACAACAAGACATTCTCAACACCGTTAAAACTCTTGCCGAGATTCGAGATTCCTACCTGGCAGATGTTGCGTCAGAGTTCTTTACTGGCGCAGTCGATAAGGGCACTAACAGAAAAGACATTGCTTGGTTTTCCTTAGGTGGCAATGAAATGAGCGATGATCACTGGCGGGATGAAGAAAAGCGCAGCATTACTGTTTTTATTGAGGCAGACCCAAACAAAGCTCTTCTGCTTATGTTGAACTCTTCCAATGAGGAAACTGTCTTTACTTTGCCAAACACAAGCTGGGGCGAAACCTTTAGATGTATTTTTGATGCATCCCAAAAGGTGGAAACGTACGAACCAGTTATTGCCGCGCCATCTGCAAAGGTTCAGGTTCCAGCCCACAGTGTTTTTGTGTGGTTAGTTTCGGGCCGCGTTTAAAGCGGCCCAAAACCACCTATTAGCTTTTGAAGGTTACTGAAACTGTTGCTGTAACAGTCTTTTCAATTGTTGATGTGTCATAAGCGCCGTAATCAGCGGTCATTGTGGAATCTGGTGTTGTGATCTGAATTGGTCCGGCTTTTACATTAACAAGTGAGCCAATCTTTCCACCAACAGCTTTCGTTAGCGCTTCAGCACGTACCTTTGCATCCTTCATCGCCTCTGCCATTAACTGTGGGCGAAGTTCCGGAAGATTTGAAATGTAGTACTGGGGTCCATAGTTATTGGCATTAATTCCTGTGGCAAGAAGCGTGCCTATTCCTTGACTCAATTTTGAAACTAGCTGAACATCTGTTGATCGCACAGTCACTTCGCGAGTTGCACGGTAGGACAGAATTCGCCCAGTTGCGTTTCCATTGCTGTACTCCTCATTTGCATATGTAGCCACTGCACCAAGAGTTAATCCGTCAGCCGGGATGCCACCTTTAGTTAGATACTGTGAAAGCGCGGCCACATCTGCATCAACCTTGTTTACCGCAGT
>JBIIZP010000152.1:0-2559 GCA_044346215.1 Candidatus Planktophila sp. | reverse complement strand
TGCGGCAAAGGCCGCCGCGGATGCTAAGACAGCGCAGGAAAAATCCGCTGCCGAGTTAAAAGCCATTCAAGATAAAGCCGCCGCGGATGCAGCTGCTAACGCGGCAACTGCAGCGGCTAACGCAGCAGCAGCCAAGGCCGCAGCAGATGCCAAAATTGCGCAAGAGAAATCAGCTGCCGATGCAAAGACAGCGCAAGAAAGAGTTACTGCGGAAAAAGAGGCAGCAGATCGGTTAGCAGCCGAAAAACTAATTGCAGATGCAAAGGCTGAAGCGGCAAAAATCATTTCGGATGCAAAGTCTGAAGCGGCAAAACTTTCTGCAACTCCTACTCCAACCCCAAAAGCGAGTTCCAAGACAACTACTTCAGCCACGCCAAGAACGGGTATCGTAGGCAAAATTACTCCTAAGCCAACTCCAACGATTAAGACTTCAATGAAGCCATCCGCTTCTCCAACACCAGCTAAATCCGTGCCGCCTAAAAAAATCACAATTACTTGCATTAAAGGAAAGTTGATAAAGAAGGTAACTGCTATTAAGCCTCGCTGTCCCACGGGGTATAAGAAAAAGATTTCTTAGGCGGGAATTCTGCTGCGATTTCTCGTTGAAGTATTACTCTTGGCCTATGAGAAAGTTGCTGGCAGGGGTATTAGCAGGCCTTATCTGTCTTGTTGGCGCACCTGCGATCGCTGCTGATCCGAGTGTCGCAGGAATAGTGCGAAGTGGAACTGGCTCTGCGATTCCAGGGGTTGTTGTCAATGCAACTCAAAACGGTAACGCGATTGCAACAACGACTACAGAATCGGATGGTTACTACGAACTCTCGATACCTGAAGGTACTTATGTACTTGAGTTTAAGTCACCATCTACAAGCTACGCCTCGCTGGCGACCTTGCCTCTTAATCTCCCACGCAACTGGCCATTAAATGTAGTACTAACAGCTCCAACGGTCGGAAAGATTTTTTTGGCAGGTCGAATCACGACAGATGATGGGCGAGCAGCAGGTGTGGCAGGAAGACCACCTACTCCATTCTTTGGGGGCGGCGGAACACCAGCAGATTCAAATGGATACTTTAAATTAACTGCAACAGCAGGTGCCACAGCCGCTTGGGCTTTTTCTGGTTCATCACTTTTCTCAAATGCCAGTTCGCTTGGCTTCTTTATTTCAGGCGGGCAATCCTTCACATACAACCAAGACTCATACTTGGATGTCGTAGTTCCGACAACAACGACCCGGATTCGAATTGTTGACCCAAGCGGTAATCCGATTTCCAGCAATGAAGTCGGTGCAAATATAAGACTTGAGATCGGTGGATCCGAAGATTTTCAAAATGGATCTAGTAGGGCTATGCCAGAAGGTAATGTTTCACTTTTTCCAGGGCTATCAAATTACAAGGTGTCTTGGCAGTCGATCGCAAATAGTGATGCCAGCGGCAATGCCCTGCTCTCTAGAGTGCGGATGGCTTCTGGCCTGCAAGGTGTTGTCTCTGTTTACTTCTCATCTACTGCAAAATGGAAACACATCATTACAAAGGTTATTGATATCCCTGCCGATGGCGGAGAAATCACTTTGGTTGCAACTCCAACATCAAATGCACGGGTGATTGGCACTGCAAAATTTGCTGATGGAACACCTTTAACAGGTGGTTATGTTGGTGGAGTCACGGGTGTGAACACTGGCTCGTACGTCGCGCCAGACGGAACTTATGCAGCAACATTGCCTAGCGGAACAAATCTTAATTACTTTTCTTTAAATTACAACAACAAGTCTGTTACAGAGAATATAGATCTTAATTATTACGGTGGTCGTACATCCACGATTTTGTATGGGGACTTTACTGAAAATATTGTCGTACCAACTCCGGTCCCTCAACAAATTACAGTGCTCGATCCAGCTGGTGTGCCAATTCCGAATGCCAGAGTGGTACTCAATGTTCGAAGTGGTGATGGGTATGCGCTGCCAACCTATCCATTGCTTGCAGGCCAGAGAGAAATGACGATGCAATTCTCGGGTAACGGGTTTGCAAATGCCAATGGCGTTGCAAGTATCAAGATCCCACAACTCAAATCAGCAACGTATGCAACTATATTGGCGGACGCCCCAGCAGGGTCGGGCTTGCTCGCCGTCACCAAAAAGTTAGAAGTTGGTGGCGGCCCAATAACGATTCAATTAGAACAAAAGTGGGTAGCTGGTTCTGGAAAAATTTCAACATCCGACGGTTTCCCGCTTTACGAGCCAAATGTTTCGCCTCTTGGCCGAGCTAATTCTTCAGGAAACTTTGCAGGTTCGGTTGGCGAAGCTACGAAGTTTTATTGGCGTATTTCACCGCGCTATCAGGATTCTTTCTTGCCTGATCCACTCATTGTAAATTTAGGTTCTGATCCCAGCGACACAATCGTGCCAATGGGTAACTTCGTTCAAAATTTTGTCATTCCTATGAAGTATCACAAAGTAAAAATTGTGGATGCAGACGGCACACCAATTTCAAATGCCAAGCTAGTTTTAACTGTTGGTACTGATGTTGAAACATCCACCATAGATGTTGTAGTTGCTCCTAATC
>JBIIZP010000135.1:0-2563 GCA_044346215.1 Candidatus Planktophila sp. | reverse complement strand
TATTTAGCAGATCGTGAAAAGAGCTTCGCTGATGTTTCAGAGGAGGTCTTTCCAGGTTTGTTCTAACTCTCATTTGTGGCCACTGCCGACCCTTCGAACGTAGCGACGCCCCTTCCCCGGCGCCGTTACAACACAAAGATCCGTCGGCCGGCAGTGACCAGAGATGAGAGCTAGTAGTTAGTTCTATCAATACACGGGAGGGGGAAGAGATGACAAGTACGACTGAACACATATCAGTAATGCGCGATCGTTGCGTCGATCTTCTGTCCCCGCTAATTGCAACTTCCAGTAACCCAGTTGTTGTTGATGCAACCTTGGGTCTAGGCGGACACACAGAAGCTTTGCTAAAAAAGTTCCCACACTTAACCGTTATCGGAATCGATCGCGACCTAGATGCAATTGCAAAGGCAACAGCGCGCCTGGCACCTTTTGCCGATCGCTTAAAGACTGCGCACTCTACTTTTGATGGCATTGCTGATGTAGTTGCGAGCTTTGGGTACAAGCACATCGATGGCGCGTTGTTTGACTTAGGCGTTTCTTCAATGCAACTTGATCAGACAGAGCGTGGTTTTTCTTATTCACAGGATGCACCCCTTGATATGCGCATGGACCGCACACAGTCACTGACAGCAGAGGAGATCATCAATACTTACGAGCCAGGTCAATTAGTTCGCATTCTTCGTACATATGGTGAAGAAAAGTTTGCTACACGAATCGTTGAATCAATTGTGAAGCAGCGCGCAATCGCACCAATGAATTCAACAGCTCAGCTTGCAACACTTGTTAAAGAAGCGATTCCAGCTGCAACTCGTCGCACCGGTGGAAACCCTGCAAAGCGGACCTTTCAGGCACTTCGCATCGAAACAAATGATGAGCTCGGCACCGTTACTCGCGCACTTCCAGCAGCACTTGACCTGCTCAATGTCGGCGCACGTTTAGTTGTGATGTCTTTCCAATCCCTTGAAGATCGCATTGTGAAGCAGCTCTTTGTTGCCTCAACAACATCTGGAACTCCACGAGATCTTCCATTTGATCTACCTGAATTTGCTGCCAAGTTTTCAATGATTACTCGCGGCAGTGAAACACCAACCGATGCCGAACTAGAAGAGAACTCACGTTCACAATCTGTGCGTCTTCGCGCAATCGAAAGGTTGGCCGCATAATGGCAATGACCGCGCTAGCACCAGCGATTACTCGCTCAAAAGAAATATTCGCCGAAAAGACATCACAAGTTGCGCTCAAGCTTGTCCCCAATCTCTCCGACGGAAAGCAAGCCGATCGTAAATTCTTCGCAATCTTTGTATCAATCGTTGGCGGCATTGGTCTCATGCTTCTTCTCCTAATCAATACCTTGTTAGCACAAGATGCATTTGAATTAACTAACCTCAAGTTAGAGGCAAAGTTAGTCAGTGATGAGCGCGAAGCTATCGCACGTCAGATCGACAAGCTCTCTTCCCCGGAGGCTCTTGCAAAATCTGCAACAGCATTAGGTATGAAGCCTTCAGAAAATCCAACTTTCTTATCTCTGGATAAGCCAGTTAATGAGGTACCGGTTAAAAATGGGTAATTTTTCATTAGCGCATAAAAGAATTAGAGGCTTGGTTCTAATCCTTGCACTTGTCATGTTTATGTTTGGGCTTCGCTTGGTTCAAGTTCAAGCATTACAAGCGGGGGACTATCGTGAACGTGCCGTTAATGAAATGGAAAAGGTAAGGACTCTTCAAGCACCTCGTGGAGACATCACCGACATTAACGGAGTTACCTTCGCTCGTAGCGTTGCCGCAACAAGCATTGTCGTAGATCAAACCCAAATCACTGACCCGGCCAAGGTTGCAGCATTTGTTGCGCCAATCCTTGGAATGAAAGTTGAAGAGGTTCAAGAGTCACTGACTGGTACTCGTAAGTGGAACATGGTTGCCCGCAATGCAAAACCCGCAACCTGGCTGAAGCTTTCGGCAGCGTTAGACCAGTACAACTCACGATTTAAGGCCATGAGTCCTGATCGAATTATCGGTTTCTTCCCAGAGCGCAGCTATGTACGCGAATATCCATCTGGAAGTTTGATCGCATCTTTAATTGGCTTCGTAAATCACGACGGTGTTGGTGCCACGGGACTTGAATCCAGCATGAACTCTATGATCAAAGGTGTCGATGGTAAGTATTCATATGCCAATGGTTACAAGGCTGAAATTCCAGGTTCGCAATCTGAAATTACTCCGGCCCAATCAGGCACATCTATTCGCTTAACCGTGGATCGAGATATCCAATGGGTAGCGTCAAAGGCAATTGCTGATGTTGTTAAATCTACGCGCGCTCTGAGTGGAACCGTGATTGTGATGGATCCAAAGACCGGGCACATCTTGGCCCACGCCACTGCTCCAACTTTTGACCCAAATGACACAACTAAAGTTTCACTAATTGCTATGCGAAACCCATCAGTTCTGGATGTTTACGAGCCAGGCTCTACTGGAAAAGTTATGACAATCGCAGCGGCCATAGATGAAAAGAAAATTACTCCTAAAACAGTTTTAACAATTCCAGATAAGTTAAAGCGTTCGACTAA
>JBIIZP010000032.1:0-8914 GCA_044346215.1 Candidatus Planktophila sp. | reverse complement strand
GCATTAACTTTCCATACAACACCTAATGATGTTGCGGAAGTGCGAGTGAAACCACCCAATCCATCAATAGAACGGATGATTTCTCTCTTAAAAGGCGCTTTAACAAAAAGATACTTCACGCCAAAATCACTTAATGTTGAACTACTTGTAACGCCAGATCCATCGATAAGTCCACGTGCTGCTTCTGCTATCGCAGAACTTTGTGCAGGTGCAACATCAGGCTCACCTAGCGAAATGTCTTTACCTCGTGAAAGATAATATTGAATTTTCTTTTCATTCTCACTTCCAATTTCACGTAAGACAAGGATTTTTGTATCTTTTTCAACACTTAAGAATGCTGGCATAACAGTTTCACGATTAGCCTGTACTAAAGAATCAGCACCTTTAGAAACTGACCAACCTACTGTCGCAATAGAATAGGCAAAAGTTGTAAAGAGAAGTAAGGCTGAAAGAATATGGCGATAATGCACATGGCTCAGAATTAATGTTTCTCGCAATCGGTCCAATAGCACTGCACCTGCAGCGATAGCTGCAAGGGTGACTAAAACAATTACAGGACCTGACCAAACTTTAGACGATGCTTCATTTCCGTGAGTTGAAATAGAAAGTGCAGACAGGACTACGGCTAAGACAAGTGCTCCGACGCCATATTCTGCAATGCGACGTGCATGTGTCGATGAAAACAATGAAACTACTAACACCAACAAAATTGGGCTTACTAGCCACATGGGTAATGAGTTTGCGCCACCTGGGTTACCCAGCAAGGTCAAAATCGGACCTCCACCTGAAATTAGCAAACCAGGCTCAACTAATAAGCGACTTGGGTTAACGAGTGCCTCGAGCGAATATGGCGCATTCATTAAAAATGGTATGAAGATCAAGGAAGCACGCTTTTGAAGGCGGAGTACATATAGCTCTGGGTTTGCCTCCTTTGCATGTTTCTCATAATCACTCAAGGTCGAAACCAATCCAGCGACTAAACCAATAACAAAGATCATGAGCGAGAATCCATAAAGAAGTGCAAGAAGCAGTGAAATCCCAGCAATTTTTCTCCAACTGAATTCCTCAATTTTTTCAATATCACGCAGCGAGAGTGCGACATATGGCGCAAGAATTAAGAACAAGACAGTTGCAATGTGTCCCGTAGAAACTGCGGCAATAGCAACAGGTGAAATGGCGTATAGGAAGGCTGCAGGAAGCGATATCCAAGGATTCTTGGTTAATCGTTTCAGGAGTTTCGATGCGGTGAACATCATTATGACAGGTGCAACCAAGAAGAATGTTGTAATCAAGAATTGAACCTTGCCTAAGAAAACAAGGGATGCTGTTGCCGTAATTGCGACCCAAGTTGGCGTGGCAGCTGAGGAACCCATTCCAACTTGATGCCAGGATTGAAAATAGGTTTGCCAAAGTTCGGTTGCACCAGAGGGAGAGATTGGTAGCGCTCCCCCAACTAATGCACCAAACCTATTGCGTGAATTGAGAATAGATATAATTGCAATAAGCATAAAACCAATAACTTCGGGGCGCTTGAAAACTGCGAACCAATCATTCGTATCAACTGGAGTTAGTAAATCTTCATCTTCGTTAGTATCCAACACAGATGATGTAGAAATGAACACTTTTTCAGGAAATAACTTTGCGCGGATCGCATCGACTGCTCCTTCAGATGCAAGTCGAATCTGAGACCAACGTGGTGGAATAAATTCAGCAATTACTCGTGCTGACACAAATCGTTGCTTTCTTCGAACCTTGCGTGCGCTGATTAATGTATCAGGCCTAATAATTAATGCCCCAACAGCCAAGATTTCATCAGCGGCATAACCTGGAAGTTTTGCAATCAAATAGCCAATAGCCCTTGCAATTGCACTACCAAGAATCTGAATGGCAAGCCATGGCAAAATCCACCACGAAGAGTTTGCAAGCAATACATATGCAGCATTACGTCGATCTAAGAGCAAAGGTCTATGCAGAAATGCTCCATCGACTTCCACAACTCTGCGCTCTGAAGCAGATGCCTGTGCGTGAAATGCAACTGCGCCTGTAGCAACCATTACTGAATGGCCAGCAGCGCGGGCACGCCAGCCAAAATCCACATCATCTCTGAATAAAGTTAAATTGGGATCTAGGCCATCAAGTTCTTCAAATACATCGCGACGAATTAATGCCCCAGCAGTACTAACGGCTAAAACATCATAAATTCCATCGTGTTGACCTTGGTCATATTCCAACGGTTCAAGTCCTGTCCAACGTGCACCGTTGCCAGCAATACTTATTCCAGCTTCAAGTAAATGCGTCCGGTCGTGCCATCCCAATAATTTTGGACCAACCATCACAACTTGTGGACGATCATCAATTGCAGCTAATAACTCTGCGAGCGCAGTTGGCGCAGGTGCGCAATCATCATGAATTAACCAAATCCATTCATGATCGACAGCGATTGGTAATTTATCAACAGCTAAAGAAACTGCTCTGCCAAAACCTGTTTCAACATCGGCAGAGATAAATGGGATTCGAGCAGATTTCAAAAGTTTGGTAGATGCATCCTGGGATCCAGTATCAACCGCTGTGATGAGATCAATAGGACGAGTTTGCGAAGTTAGCGCTGCAACAACTTCGGGTAACCACACCGCTCCATTGTGTGAAACAAGAACAGCGGTTACGCGATGCTTATCGACTGCGGCTTGGGAAGCCATAGTTATAACTCACTTTCTCGTTAGAGAAATGTGAACCTTACGCGGTGCGACGCTTTAAGCGACGACGTTCGCGTTCTGAAAGACCGCCCCAAATCCCGAAGCGCTCATCATGAGCTAGTGCGTACTCAAGACATTCGGAGCGAACATCGCATGAAAGACATACGCGCTTTGCTTCGCGAGTTGAGCCACCCTTTTCTGGAAAGAACGCTTCTGGATCAGTTTGCGCACACAAAGCGCGCTCCTGCCATGAAAGCTCCATGTTTTCGCCAGATGCGAGAGTGATTGTTGGACCTGAAGTGGGGATTGGGGAGTTCTGGGCTGCGGGTTGAATCGGCATGACGTCGATGCTCCATTAGCTAGATCTTGTCTCATCCCTCTTGGAAAAGACTTTCTTAAGAGTGAATTACACGCTTGTAACTCGCTGATGTCAAGCCCGAAAAGAGCAAATCACGCTTGGGCTACTGCGGAATTGGCAGAATTTCACCCTTTGTGACAAAAGTTGACCTTATTTTGGCTCCATCATCGATGGCTGCACCTGCGGCAACAAATGAATTTTCAATCACAGCATCCCGGCCGATAACCACTCCTGCTTCAACGATAGAGCCATCGATTCGGGTGTCAGCCCCCACCGAGCTGCCTCGGCCAATGCAACTGCCACCGGAAATCACCGCGGTGGAATCAACTGCAGCATCCGGCATTACCAAGCCAGGGCCAGATCGAAGAACGATGTCTGTTGATGCTTTCAGTAATGCTTTAGGTGTTCCGATATCTAGCCAATATGCATTTTCTAGATATCCATAAACCTTTGCGCCATTACTAACTAACTGCGGAAAAGTTTCACGTTCTACAGAAACAACTGTCTCTAAAGGGATTGAAGAAATAACTCGAGGATTGAAAACATAGCAACCGGCATTGATTTGATTGGTAACTGGGTTATCCATTTTCTCCAAAAAGGCAGTGACGCGTCCTTGGGCATCTGTTGGAACGCATCCAAAAGCTCGTGCATCATCTACTTGGGTTAAGTGCAAAGTTATATCTGCATCATTGGCTTCATGTTGTCGAATTTGTTCGCTTAAATCATGAGAGCTAAGTACGTCGCCATTTAAAATCACAATGGATTCTTTCATTTCTAATAATTGGGCTGCATTAGCGATTGCGCCGCCGGTTCCAAGAGGTTCCTTTTCAACGGCATATTTGATGCTCATCCCCCATTTGGAACCATCGCCAAAATATGGGGTGAAAACATCTGAAAGATATGAAGTTGCCAAAACAATTTCTTTGATTCCTGCAGCTTTTGCCATCATCAATTGATGTTCTGTTACTGGAATCCCCGCAACGGTAAGCATCGGCTTTGGAGTATTGCGAGTAAGTGGCATTAAGCGAGTTCCGAAGCCACCCACAAGCAGAATTGCGACTGCCACTCTTATGCCTTCAAACGTTGAACAGCATCAGATATATGGGCATCTGATGCGGTCATTGCAATCCGAATATGGTTCTTTCCTTGCTCGCCATAAAAACTTCCGGGGGTTGCCAAGATTCCACGCTCTGCTAGCCAGGCGACACTTGTCCATGCATCTTCATTGCGGGTACACCATAAGTACAAACCTGAATCACTGAACTCGACAGTAAATCCTGCACTCACCAGCGCAGGACGCATCGCATCTTTGCGGGCGTTGTAGCGAGCGCGTTGTTCAGCAACATGTGCATCATCTGCAAGTGCCACTGTCATCGCCTTTTGAACCGGCAGAGGAACCATCATGCCCCCGTGCTTTCTAATCTCTCGAATTCGAGCGATTAGTGCACTGTCTCCCACCATAAATGCTGCGCGATAACCTGCCATCGAAGAACGCTTAGACAATGAATGCACCGCAAGTATATTTGTGTTGTCCCCGGCTGTTTGAGATAAGACTGAAACAGAATGTGCATTTTGATCAAATTCAAGATAGCACTCGTCGGAAATTAATACTGATTTATTAGTACGAGACCATTGAATGCATGCTTTAACTTCGTCAACGCTATGAACTCGTCCAGTTGGATTTGATGGAGAGTTCAACCACGCTAAATCGGCTTGTGGCCAACTATTTGCATCAATTGCAACGGGAACAGATTTTGCAGCAGCTATTACTGCTCCTACGTGATACGTCGGATATGCGATTTCAGGAATTAAAACTGATTTTGATTCAAGATATGTTGGAAGCCAGGCAACTAATTCTTTAGATCCAATTATTGGCAACACATCGAAATCACCGGTTGCACCTAAACGTTCGGTTGCCCACTTTTTAATCGCCGCGCGAAGTTCTGGAGTTCCTGCAGTTACTGGATAACTTGGAGAGTTGGAAGCATCTCGTAAAGCTTGCTGAATAAATTCGGGTGTGGGATCTACTGGAGTTCCTTGAGAAAGATCAATAATGCCTTGCGGGTGGGCACGAGCCTTCTCACCATATGGCGCTAGCGCATCCCACGGAAAGTCTGGGAGCTGGGCACGCAATGGTTACTCGCTCTTTGGTGGGCGGGCTGCGATTGATGCGTGATCAGTACCAGTTGGACCAACCTTGCTTGCACCACCAGGTGAACCAATCTCGACGAAGAATTCGGTGTTGACCTTTCCAAACTCTTTCCATACTCCAGGAACATCATCTTCGTAATAGATGGCCTCTACTGGACACACAGGCTCACACGCACCGCAATCCACGCACTCATCTGGCTGGATGTACAGCATTCGATCGCCTTCATAAATGCAATCCACCGGACATTCTTCGATGCAGGATTTATCTTTTACATCGACGCATGGGTCTGCGATCACATAAGTCACGAGCTGCCTCCAAATGTTGGACAAGGTGTCTGGTGGGGAATTCTAACGCCAACTTACGCCGCTGCGCGATATTTAACGGTGGTCGATATTTAACGGTGGGTTTATCGTTGTCTCATGCCAGAAGAGCTCGAATCTCAATTCACCGAACTCATCGGCTCACGGGTAAGCATCAGGCTGCACGAGCCTAATGGGGGCTACCGTGACATCTTGGGCCATCTTGTTACCCCCTACTCATTGCGCAAAAAAAATGGCGAGATTATCGAATTCTCTCATAGTGAGATTTTTGTCTGGAAGAAGGTGATTGAGAAGGTATGAAGTTATATGACACTCAATCCCGTCAACTAAAAGCAGTTGATGTAAGTCAAGAATTAATTCGAATGTATTGCTGTGGGCCTACTGTCTATCGTGATGCTCACGTAGGAAACCTTCGTACATTTTTACTGTCCGATTTGATCGCACGAGTTGTACGGCTCAATGGATCGAATCCACACCTTATTCAAAATATTACTGATGTCGGGCACATGTCAGAAGATTTTGTAAATGATGACAAGATGTTGAATCAGGCGAAGTTAGAAAAGATCGATCCTTTCGAAATTGCCCGAAAATACGAAGCTAGTTTCCACACTGATTTAGCAGCACTCAACATTCAGCCTGCAGCTGCATATCCGCGCGCGAGCGAAAGCATCGAAATGATGTTGGATCTCATTGAAAGATTAATTGATGCTGAATTTGCATACGTTGGTTCGGATTCTTCGGTCTACTTCAGCGCTGAAAAGTTTGAATCGTACGGTGCAATTAGTGGAAACAAGCTTGATTCATTAAAGCCTGGACACAGATACGAGTACACCGAAGATGGCGCAAAGCGCTTTCATGCCGACTGGGCGTTATGGAAAGCTGCTGGAGATCGCACCGAGATGGTCTGGGATTCACCATGGGGAAAGGGTTTTCCTGGTTGGCACATCGAATGTTCAGCGATGTCACTCAAGCTTTTGAATGGTCATGTAGATATTCACGTGGGTGGAATTGATTTGCGTTTTCCGCATCATGAAAATGAACGGGCGCAATCAAACGCCCTTATTAAAGAGGAAGCGGTAGATCTTTGGGTGCATGGTGAACACCTGCTTTTTGAGGGTAAAAAGATGTCAAAGAGCACTGGCAATGTCGTCTTACTGAAAGATGTTATTGAGCGTGGCTTTGATCCCTTAGCAATTCGGCTTTGCTTTTTGGAAAATAAGTATCGATCACAAATGGATCTAACGTGGAGTTCAATTGAGGCAGCCGATGAGACTTTAAATCGTTGGCGAATGAAGATGGTGCAATGGGGAGTTGGCACAGAGATTAATGTGGATGCCGAAATTGAGGCCGCGCTAAACACAGATCTAGATACATCTCGTGCGGTTATGCGATTACGTGAAATTGAGAAAAGCTCATTGCAGAACAAGGATTCGATCTTTCGATATGCCGATCAAGTTCTTGGTTTAGATTTAGAACGTCCAATAGTTCAAAAGGTTTTAACAGCAGAGATGCAGAGGTTGCTAGATGAACGTGCACTTGCCCGAAGAGAAAAACGATGGAGTGATAGCGATCAACTACGGGACAAACTAGAGAATCTAGGGTTGGACATTAAAGATACTCCTGAAGGACAAGGTTGGAGTTAAAGCGGGGTAATTATTGCGATAACGATTACGATAAAGCCAAAGTTGATTAATGATTCCCCAAGAGCATCGCCTTGTATTAAGTACTCTTCATTGAGTCCTGGAAACCCGGCGCGAAGTACCACTATTGCCCATGCAATTGAGGCGATAAATTTATAAGCCCGTTTCCCCCACAATCTGCCGGTTGCCCAAATTCCTACAGCGGTTGCAAAAAGTGAAACAATCAATCCCGCAGGCGGATAAAAGCTATAAATAAAAATGGAACTTGAGCCAAGTGCTGCGCCAAATACAAGTGAGTAAATTGCCTTCATTACAAGGTTATTCCGGAAGTTAAATCTGTCTCTCGTCCATATGAATCAAAGGGTTCGCTCTTGGCTCCCTTGACTAGCGTGTAGTACTCGTCGCCCCAAATTTGCAGCCCTAAGTTATTTGATAGAGAAAAGAATGGGCCGTCGATTGAAATCTGAGTTTCGTGTGCTTTCATGGCGGCCATCTTCGCATCCACATATTTGTTGCCATCAATTAAGGTAGTTACAAATTCATCATCTTTGGCAAATGGAAGGTCATCAACGCTTTCTGCACCAAAGAAATCTGAACCAATCTCTTTCATCTTTGCAATACCTTCAGCTAAAACAGATTTAGGTATGGTGTTCCAATAGATTTTCTGAATCTGCCAGGTAGAAAGTTCTGATGCTCGCATTGCAACGCGATGTGCCTGAATGTGATCAGGATGGCCATAGCCACCAATTTCGTCATAAGTAATTAGAATGTGTGGCTTAATCTCTTCGATTACTTTCACTAAAATCTGTGCCGCTGAATCAAGGTCTGCTTGCCAAAAAACATCAGGGCGATTATTCGAATCCGTTCCCATCATTCCGCTGTCTCGAAATTTTGTTGTTGGAGCTCCCAAGAATCTATGATCCGAAATTCCAAGAGCTTTCATCGCATCAGCTAATTCAATCTCGCGATGCGCCCCAAGCTGATCTTTTTCACTACTTGATAAATGTGAGAGCGATGGAACTAAGACTTCGCCTTCTTCGCCACGAGTACAGGTCACGAGCGTGACTTGAGCCCCTCGATCTGCATACAAAGCCATTGTTGCCCCGTTATTGATGGTTTCATCATCAGGATGTGCATGCACGAGCAGGATGCGGAAGCCTTCATAGGAGCGGTTCATGATTGGTAATTCTGCCGTACGATTAGACCAATGAGTAACCTAGACACATCTAACAAGGCTCGCCTGCCTCGTGACGAGCGACGAGCATTGTTGCTATCTGCCGCGCTTGAAGTCTTCACCGCTGCTGGTTACCACTCAGCTGCTATGGATGAGATTGCAGATCGTGCAAATGTCTCAAAACCAGTCTTGTATCAGCACTTCCCATCAAAGCTAGAACTATATTTAGCAGTTTTGGATTTACACATTGATTCTTTAGTTTTTGAGATTCAAAAGGCAATTGCATCGACTCCTGACAATAAGGACCGAGTATTAGCAACAGTTGATGCTTACTTTGCTTTTATTGAAAAAGAGGGCGAAGCCTTCCGTTTGCTTTTCGAGAGCGATATGAGCGTTGAACCCCAGGTTCGTGAACGCTTGAATCGAATGACTTACGACTGTGCCGCTGCGGCTAGCGCAGTTATTGCACTTGATACTGGCCTACCAAAAGAGGCATCAATGCTTTTGGGTGTTGGAATGATTGGTTATGCGCAAGTAACTGCTCGTCACTGGCTCGAACGAGATAGCAAGTTAAGTC
>JBIIZP010000031.1:0-8932 GCA_044346215.1 Candidatus Planktophila sp. | reverse complement strand
AAACATATTCACTAGGCATGAAGCAACGCTTGGGTATTGCCGCGGCATTATTGCCTGAACCTAAATTGCTTATGTTGGATGAACCGACAAATGGGTTAGATCCTGAAGGAATTCAAGAGGTTCGTGCACTGCTGCGCGAGCTTGCAAACGAAGGAACAACTGTTTTCGTCTCATCCCACTTGCTTTCTGAGCTTGAAATCATCAGTGATTACATTGTGATGCTTCGAAAGGGAGAAGTTGTTTTTGCTGGACCAATCGGCGATCTCATGACTAAGCAACAACCAACAATTATTGCAAAATCGCGCAAAAAGTCTGACCTAAAGCGCATCATTAAAATTGCCAAAGAAGCAGGGTACCGCGCAGAGATTCGAAATGATTCCGTTCACATTCTTGCTCCAATGGAATGGGCATCAGAACTTAATGAGGCTGCATTTGATGCGGGAATAGTTTTAGCCCAGCTAGCCCCACAACTACCAAATCTTGAAGAAACATTCTTTGAAATGACGGGGGATAAGTAATGATCAATGTCATCAGAGCCGAACTTCGCAAACTTCGTCGCCCATCATTGTTTCTAGGCACCATGGGTGCGGTTGTATTTTTTAGCGGACTCTTTTCAGCGTTGTTATACTTGTTGATTGATTCACCTCAAGGTAACGCCGATCGTGGGCGAGTAATTAGCCGTGAGGTATTAGCTCTAGCAAGCGGTGGCGTTCAGGGTTTTGCAAACGTGGGTGGGTTCTTAGGAATTATTGCCTTGTGCGTCTTTGCAGCGCAGACCGCACAGGAATACACCTATGGAACTCTTCGCAACTTATTGGTTCGCCAACCAAGCCGAATGAAGATTTTGTTTGGAAAGTTGATATCGATGATCTTTTTTGCGCTAGCGATGATCACTATATCTGCAGTTGTAAGTATTGGGATTTCTGCGATTTTGGCACCGACCATTGATGTGTCAACCAAGATGTGGTTCACAAGTGCGGGTATTGAGTTCATTTACACAACTTTTGTAAATGTAGTTATCTCGGTGGTTGGCTACGGAATTATTGGAATGGTTCTAGGTCTGCTTCTGCGCTCTCCTATTAGTGCCATTTCATTCGGAGTTCTTTGGTTATTAATTGTTGAGACCTTGCTGATAGCGGTGAAGAATTCTCTGCAATCTTGGATGCCTGGTTATCAATTAAGCACCATCGCCTCAGGTGGAAGTGCTGATGTCACCTATACACATGCCCTTGCAACCGGTGGCGCATATGTCCTAGTTGGTGCCGTTGTGGCATCAATACTCTTTGTTCGTCGTGATGTAGCTAATTAAGGACACTCACACTTAAAAACACGTTTTTCTAAGGTTGGGCATTTATTCTTAGACCCTTCCCTTCCGAAAGGTAATTGTGAAAAAGAGTTTTAGGGCGATTTCCCTTGCTGTAATTCTGGGGCTGGCGATTTCGTCAGTACCGGCATTTGCAGCCCCCAAACCAACGGTTGCCGAGATTGAAGCTGCAAAGAAAGTAGAAGCAGCCAAGAAAAAAGCTGCAGATGCTCAGGCAAAGAAATTAGCTGCCGCCAACCAAAGTTTAAGAGCGTTAACCGCGAAAGCAAATGCAGCAACAGCGTTGTATCGAAAGGCACAGTCAGAGTTAGCGGTTGCAACAACTGCGGCAAACATTGCAGCAAAACATGCCGCTGAAACCGCAGCAGCAGTTTCGGAAGCTCACAAAACAATTGGAAAACTTGCAGCCAACGCTTACATAATGGGTGGCAGCCTTACTGATATTCAGTCATTGCTAAGTGCCAATGGTCCACAAGATTTAATCGACCAGCTGTCAACTCTTGGCACACTTGGTTCGCAGAACTCTGTTGCACTTGATCTATTCAAGGTTGCAGAAGAAGAAGCACGCAAAGCAAAGAAAATTGCAGATGATGCAAAAGCTGTACAGCAAGTTGCAACAGAAAAAGTTGCTGCAGCAAAACAGGTTGCAGATGATGCAAAAGCTGAACAAGCGAAGGAAGTCGCAAAACTTCAAAAGGTTCAAGATGAGTTAATGCGTCAGTTAATGAGCGCGCGAAAAGTAAGAACAACTTTGGAACAACAGCGACAGCTGGCATTACTTGAAGAAAGTCAGGCAAGCACTGCTACGCAAACACCTGGACAAAAGAGTGTTTGGCCAGATCGCGGATTCCAAGGCAGATCTACAATTAGAACTACACAAGCACAAAGAGACAAGGCAGTTGCATTTGCTAAAGCACAGGTGCTTGCCCGTAAGCCTTATATTTGGGGAGCAGAAGGACCTAATGCATTTGACTGCTCCGGACTTGTTTATGCTGCATATAGATCAGCGGGCTTAGGTTGGCCTAATTGGGATCGACTCAACTCTGCCCTTTATTCAGGGTATACAAAGCATGTTTCACTGAAAGAACTAGTTCCAGGCGACCTACTGTTCTACTCTTACAAAGGAAATATTTCAACCATTCACCACATCACGATTTATGCCGGAAACGGAATGATGTGGGAGGCCAACTCAAAGGGTAAAGGATTGCTCTACTCAAACATGTACAGCATTAAAGGTTTGATGCCATTTGGTGGCCGCGTCTAATTCAGCACTACTCTTAAGCTATGACTACAGCGGTCCCAGCGGTTCGAAACGCTGTGCGCACCTGGCTTGAAAACTATGAAGCTGGGGACACGATTCTGGTTGCAGTTTCTGGCGGTGCAGATTCTTTAGCACTAGCTCACGCTCTTTCGATTGAATCAAAAGAGTTTGTAATTTCAGTTATCGGCGTGACGGTTGACCATCAACTGCAAGAGCAATCTGGTGCGCAAGCTGACAAAGTTAACGCACAGTTAAAAGAATTTGGTCTGGATTGCATCATCAAGAAAGTCACGGTTAATCTTCAAGATGGTCTAGAAGCATCTGCTCGCAAAGCGCGGTACGAAGCGTTACAAGGAATTGCCAAAGAGCAAAACGCAGTTGCAGTTTTTCTCGGGCATACAAGTGATGATCAAGCTGAAACTGTTTTACTTGGTTTAGCTCGGGGATCTGGAACACGGTCTCTTTCCGGAATGGCTCAGCACAACGGTCTCTATGTTCGACCGCTACTTGAAATTACCCGAATTCAAAGTAAACAATATTGTGAAGAATTAAAGTTGCATTATTGGAACGATCCACACAATCAGAATCCAGAGTATTCAAGAGTTCGAGTTCGAAATGATGCGTTACCAATTCTTGAAAAAAGTATTGGTCCTGGAATTGCAGAAGCATTAGTTCGCAGCGCACATCTTTTGCGTGATGATGCTGATGCACTAGATCATTGGGCAAAACGCGAAGAGATTCATTTAGACCTTGCTGATTTAGATTGCTCGCATCTGGAAGAGCTTCCGCGCGCCATCAGGACCAGAATTATTAGAGCCGCGGTCTATGCCGCCGGAGCCCCTGCTGGCATGGTCACAATGGAGCATGTGAGCGCAGTTGAGGCCCTAATTTCTGCCTGGAGCGGCCAAGGTGCGCTCAATTTGCCGGGCGGTGTGAAGGTTGAGCGGATTTCGGGCAGACTTTCGCTCTTACAGCACCGACCTTAGGGAGAACCGTGGACTTAGAAGCAGTCAAGGGCGATATTGAACGCGTAGTCGTAACCGAAGCACAGTTGCAAGCACGACTAAAGGAGCTTGCAGCTCAGGTCGAAAAAGATTACGAGGGCAGAGATTTGCTCCTTGTCGGAGTTCTAAAAGGCGCAGTTATGGCGGTTGCGGATTTTTCACGTGCACTACAACGCCACATCGATATGGATTGGATGGCGGTTTCTTCATACGGCTCTGGAACCAAGTCCAGCGGAGTTGTTCGAATCCTGAAAGATCTTGATCGCGATATCACCGGTAGAAATGTTTTGATTATCGAAGACATTGTTGATTCGGGCTTAACACTGTCCTGGCTCAAGGCCAATCTTGAATCCCGAGGAGTTGGATCAGTAGAAATTCTCTCAATTCTTCGAAAGCCAGAAGCGGCAAAAGTTGAAGTTGATGTGAAGTATGTTGGTTTTGATATTCCAAAGGATTTTGTAATTGGATATGGCCTTGATTTTGATGAAAAGTATCGCAACCTTCCCTTTATCGCTGTGCTTGCTAAGCACATGTACGAATAGTTTTTGGAGTCTCCATAGATGACACAAGTTCAGAAGCCCAAGAAGCAAGTCAAGAAGAGTTTCTCAGGTAAACAAACAGAAAAGAAGGCCCCGACAAAAAAGCAAAAACTTTTTCGCGGACCTCTTTTCTGGATTGTTGCCGCTATTTTTGCGGTCACTGTTTTTGGGCAGATATCCTCTGCTGGAAATAGCTACACAGAGATTGAAACTTCACAGGCTTTAGATGCGATTTCTAAGGCCCAGGTCGAATCTGCAGAGCTTGTAGATAGAGATCAAAAGATTCGCTTGATACTCAACCCTGGCACAACAATTAAGGGATCATCAAAGGTCGAAGCCTTTTACGTTGCTCGGCAAGAACCAACAATTGTCGATGCTCTAACTGGTAATCCACCTCCAAAGGGCTGGAATGTAAAAGTCCCATCTCAATCAATTCTTGTTTCATTCTTATTTTCAATAGTCCCATTCTTGCTAATTGGCCTCTTGTTCTTCTGGTTCATGAGCCAAGCACAAGGCGGAAACAAGGTATTCCAATTTGGAAAATCACGAGCAAAGCTCCAAGATCCTGATGTACCTAAGACAACCTTCAAAGATGTTGCAGGCGCTGATGAAGCACTTGCCGAACTAGATGAAATCAAAGATTTCTTAGCTAAACCTGAAAAGTACGCACCACTTGGCGCAAAGATTCCTAAGGGAGTTTTGTTGTTTGGTCCTCCAGGAACTGGAAAGACTCTTCTTGCTCGTGCAGTAGCTGGGGAAGCTGGCGTACCTTTCTATTCAATATCAGGCTCTGATTTCGTTGAAATGTTTGTTGGTGTTGGTGCAGCCCGTGTGCGCGACCTTTTCAATCAAGCTAAAGAAAACGCACCTGCAATTGTCTTTATCGATGAAATTGATGCAGTTGGTCGCCAACGCGGTGCCGGTATGGGTGGCGGTCACGATGAGCGCGAGCAAACTCTGAACCAACTCCTTGTTGAGATGGATGGCTTTGAAGAGAACTCACAAGTTATTTTGATCGCGGCTACAAATCGTCCTGATGTTTTGGATCCAGCATTGCTACGACCAGGTCGCTTTGATCGCCAGATTGCAGTTGATCGTCCAGATCTAAAGGGACGAGAAGCGATTTTGCAGGTTCACGCAAAGGGCAAACCACTTAGTGATGAAGTAAAGCTAGTTGATTACGCACGTCGTACCCCTGGATTTACTGGTGCAGATCTTGCAAATGTTCTCAATGAAGCGGCGCTTCTTTCTGCCAGAGATGACAAGGCAACAATCGGCAACATTGAATTAGATGAAGCAATTGATCGTGTAATGGCTGGTCCACAACGTAAATCTCGCTTGATGAATGACGATGAACGCCGAGTTACGGCTTATCACGAGGCAGGTCATGCATTAGTTGCGCATGCATTGCCACATACCGATCCTGTTCACAAGGTCACGATCATGCCTCGCGGTCGCGCACTTGGTTACACAATGGTTTTGCCTGATGAAGATAAGTATTCAACTACTCGCAATCAACTACTTGATCAATTGGCTTATTCGCTAGGTGGACGTGCAGCTGAAGAGTTAATTTTCCACGATCCTTCAACTGGTGCCTCAAATGACATTGAAAAGGCAACTGCTCTTGCTCGCGCTATGGTCACTCAATATGGAATGACTGAATCAATTGGTGCAATCAAACTCGGAGGCGGTTCCACTGAACCATTCTTAGGTCGCGATTATGGACATCAACGTGACTACAGCGAAAACATTGCAGCTGTTGTTGATCGAGAGATTCGCACACTGATTGAAAATGCTCACCAAGAGGCTTTTGATATTTTGGTTGCCAACCGCAAGATTCTTGATGAAATGGTAATTCAACTGCTTGAAAAGGAAACGCTCAACAAAGAAGAGATTGCTCAAATATTCAAGAAAGTTAAGTTAGTTACTAAGCGTCCAGCCTGGACAGGGTCAGCAACTCGCATCCCGTCGGAACAACCACCTGTAGATATTCCAGAGCGCCTAGTTGTAGAGCAAGCTGTCGAAGAAAAGAAGAAGCCTGTGCGACGCAAGAAGGCCGCAAGTGACAGTAAATAAAGTCACTGTTACTGATGGTCGCGCTTCTGGTCCTTATGACCAGGTACGTGCTGAAAAGGCTGTTCGTGAATTGCTTTTAGCCCTTGGAGAAAACCCTGATCGCGAGGGATTAAAGGAAACTCCTGCACGCGTTGCACGTGCAATGAAAGAAAATTTTGAAGGCCTATGGCAATCACCTGAAGATGTCTTAACAACAACTTTTGATATCGGGCACGAAGAGCTTGTGATTGTTCGCGATATTGAAGTATTTTCGCACTGCGAACATCACTTAACACCTTTCCATGGTGTTGCACATATAGGTTACATTCCTCGCGGAAAGATAACTGGACTTTCAAAGCTTGCTCGCTTGGTAGATATGTATGCAAAGCGTCCTCAGGTCCAGGAGCGCTTAACTACTCAAATTGCAGATGCCATGGTTGATATTTTGGATCCACTTGGAGTAATTGTAATCATTGATTGTGAGCACTTATGTATGTCGATGCGTGGAGTTAAGAAATCACATGCGCGAACAACTACATCTGCAGTTCGGGGAGCGCTCACAAACCCTGCTACACGCGCAGAAGCAATCTCACTAATCACAAAGAGCTAATCACATGTTAGTGATGGGCATTTTGAATGTGACTCCTGATTCATTTGCCGATGGCGGAAGACACAATGAATTCGATGCTGCGGTCTCACGTGGGTTAGAAATGATTGCAGAAGGCGTAGACATCATCGACATCGGTGGTGAATCAACTCGCCCAGGTGCTGATCGAGTCAGCGAAGATGAAGAGATTGCCAGAACAATTCCAGTAATTACTGAATTAGTAAAACACGGCGTGACGATTAGTATTGACACGATGCGAGCAAGCACAGCAGAGGCTGCAATTAAAGCGGGTGCATCCATAATTAATGATGTCAGTGGGGGATTATCTGATTTGCAAATGTTGCAAACCGCTGCACGGTTACAGGTTCCATACATCGCTATGCACTGGCGTGGGCAGTCAAAAGATATGAATTCCAAGGCTATTTATGGCGATGTAGTTAATGATGTGATGGCTGAACTCAAGGAGCGCATCGAAGCCGCATTGGATGCGGGAATTCACAAAGATAAGTTGCTAATTGATCCAGGTATTGGGTTTGCAAAGGATGCCGAACACAATTGGGCAATTATTGATTCAATTGATCGCTTTGTTGCTCTGGGCTATCCGGTCCTTGTTGGAGCATCCCGTAAAAGATTCTTAGGTGGAGATTCACCCGATGAAAGAGAAGCTGCGACAATCGAACTTACTAAGCGCCTTGGCACAACTGGTATTTGGGCGGTTAGAGTTCATAGCGTGAAGCCACATAAGGAGGTGCTCGGGTAATGATGGATCAAATTGTTTTGACCGGAATTCATGGCTTTGGGTACCACGGTGTCTTTGATCATGAAAGAAAAGATGGACAAGATTTTTTTGTGGATTTAACTCTAAGTGTTGACTTAACTGTGCCCTCTAATTCGGATGCAATTGAAGATACCATCAATTATGCAGAGATTACCGATTTAGTAGTTGAAGAAATTATTAGCAATCCAGTAAATCTGATTGAAAAGTTAGCAGGAAGAATCGCAGAACGAGTTCTGAATCAACACCTTAAAGTGCAGGCAGTGACTGTGACAGTTCATAAGCCACAAGCCCCAGTTGCAGCACAATTAAAAGATATCGCAGTGGTTGTAAATCGCTCCCGATGAAGGCCATTATCGCTTTAGGTGCCAATATTGGCAATCCACAAGAGAACTTAGATATAGCCATTGCGCTTTTGCGTGAGGCAACTGATGTAAAAAAGGTTTCTACTTATCATTCAACGGCACCAGTAGGTGGTCCAGAACAACCTGATTACTTAAATGCGGTGTGCATTGTTGAAAGCGATTTACCAGCTATGGATTTGTTGTCGTTGCTTCATGGGATCGAAAAGAGCATGGGTCGCGAAAGGATTGTTCATTGGGGCCCACGGACAATTGATCTAGATTTGGTTCAGTTCGGTGGATTGTTAAGCAAGGCTGATGAATTACAACTTCCACACCCTCGAGCACACGAGCGTCGCTTTGTTTTGCAGCCATGGTTTGAAATTGAGCCTGATGCAATCCTGCTTACGCATGGACCAATAAAAGAACTATTGGAGCAATTGCCCGCTTAGCGGTAAAGTTTGCAGTATCTCGCCCGGTACCCCGAAAGGACTGGAGCAACTGTTATGACTGTATTAGTGCCAACAATGGGGGCCTTGCATAAAGGCCACCAAGCGTTGATTAAACGTGCTCGGACATTGGATAAAGATGTCATCGTAAGTATATTTGTTAATCCACTTCAGTTTGAAAACAAAGAAGACCTAGAAAAGTATCCAAGAAATCCACAACGCGATATTGAAATCGCAACAATTGCTGGAGCAAATGAAGTTTGGTTTCCCGAATACGAAGATTTGTATCCAGAAGGTTTCAAGATTCTTAGTGCAGGCGAATTAGGAAACAAGTTTGAAGGCGCATCTCGCCCTGGTCACTTTGATGGTGTTGTGACCGTTGTTGATCGCTTGTTTGCAATTGCCAAGCCAGACAAAGCCGTATTTGGTGAGAAAGATTTTCAGCAGTTAACAATCATTAAAGCAATGAAGAGCAAAGTAGAAATTGTTGCCGTCCCTACGGTTCGAGAATTTGATGGCTTAGCGCTGTCTTCACGCAATGTTCGCTTAAGTGAAACTGGGCGAGTTACAGCACTGG